>NZ_JAWPOL010000170.1:0-1439 GCF_033391095.1 Vibrio sp. Vb0667
TCGCACAGCCACTGGCGTAGTAGCTGAAGGAGATAAAGTCGACACTGGCCGAGGCAATGTCTTCTAAATCAACGTCTTGCATCTGAATTTCGATGCCATTTTCACGGAAATAGCGCTTCATATAGCCAGGGTACTGACCACGAGTTTGCACGTCACCGAAGAACAACCACTTGTTGTTTTCATGCATGGCGGCTAACACATCATCAGGGTTACAAGTGTATGGGTAGTTCATGGCACCCAGTAACATGTTGCCGATTTTGCCATTCGGTACAATTTTCTGGCACAGCTTCACTGCTTTAGCATTCGCCACCAATTGATGGTGAATCGCTTGGTAAATCTGTTGCTCTGTTGCGTCTTCTGGCAAACCAACCCCAGTAAATGGTGCATGCAGAGACATGTTGATTTCGTTGAAGGTAAGCCACAGTTTGACCTTATCTTTGTAGCGTTCTAACACGGTTTTAGCGTAAGGCTCGAAAAACTCGATCACTCGACGATCGCCCCAACCACCATAATTTTCAACCAAGGCGTAAGGCATCTCGTAATGAGAAAGCGTCACAAATGGTTGCATGTCGTGTTTGGCTAGCTCATCAAAAATTTTGTCGTAAAACGCCAGTCCTTCTTCGTTTGGCTCCAGTTCATCGCCATTAGGAAAAATACGACTCCAAGCGATGGACAAGCGCAGGCAGGTGAATCCCATCTCTTTAAATAGAGCAATATCTTCTGGATAGCGATTGTAGAAATCGATCGCAAGATCTTTGATACCTGGTGTTCGTTCTTCACGCGTTTGATGCGGGCTCAGAATGCCGTTTGGCAACATATCTGATGTTGATAAACCTTTACCCCCAAGGTTGTATGCCCCCTCTACTTGGTTTGCAGCAATGGCACCACCCCAAAGGAAATTATCTGGAAACTTAATCATGTTTCTCACTCTTTTATCGTTAGAAAATTGCAGTTACTTGGATTTTTCTTTGCTTGAGAATAGTGCAGGTCACATCACGATTCTTGTAGCCAGATCGACTTTCTGAAGGGCGATTTGTTCGGTTTTAGAAAAGACGCCAACCGAAGCCAGATCCGATAGCCGCTTGGGGGTTGAGTTGCGAGTATCACTGCTGATTTTTGAATAAATATCTGTGTAAGTCACTTTTAGTTGGCTCAATCAATCGTATTGGCGAGCTGAAATCGCAAGAGGAACGACATACCGGAACCTGGATTGCGTTGTGCTGTGACTTGCCCATTCATGTCTCGCATGTTGTTCGCGGTGATTGACAGTCCTAAACCCAAGCCCTCGCCGATTTTTTTGCTGGTTTGAAATGGCTCGAAAATGGTGTCGAGTTGTTCTAGTGCCACGCCACAACCGTTGTCACTGACCACCACTTCAACGTGGCTGTTAGTTGGTGTGACAACGATTGAAAGTTGGGGCTTGTCCCTAGATTGCATGG
>NZ_JAWPOL010000171.1:0-1430 GCF_033391095.1 Vibrio sp. Vb0667
GAAAACGCAAAAGCGCAGCAAGAAGCACTCAATTCATTCATCGAAGCCAACATCGTCTATGCCGCCACGGTGTATTTTTTAGCGTATGTTGCGATTACCGCATTTTCTATTCCCGGAGCAGCAGTGGTTACTTTGCTAGGCGCAGCTTTGTTTGGGTTTTGGTTTAGCTTACTTTTAGTTTCTTTTGCCAGTACGATCGGTGCGACCTTAGCTTTTTTGAGTAGCCGATATTTGCTTAGGGATTGGGTTCAATCGAGATTTGGGGAAAAGCTTGTTGCGATTAACCAAGGAGTAAAAAAGGATGGCGCGTTTTATCTGTTTTCTTTGCGCTTGATTCCAGTGTTCCCATTTTTCCTCATCAACCTACTGATGGGATTAACACCTATGAGCATTGCGCGCTTTTATTTAACCAGTCAAATAGGCATGCTCCCTGGTACTGCCGTTTACCTTAACGCTGGTACTCAGTTAGCAACCATTGATAGCCTTTCTGGTATCGTATCCCCGACGGTATTAGCATCTTTTGGTTTGCTGGGGCTGTTTCCAATACTCGTAAAATGGGTTATGAATAAGGTCAAGCCAACCCCTACTCAGCCAAATGGCAGTATTTGATGAAAATCTTTATCGCGAAAAATCCAGCAGAAGCGCACATCGTATGTGAACTATTAAAAACTGAAGATATATGCTGTGAGGTGCGTGGAGAAGGACTTTTTGGTCTGAAAGGTGAGCTTCCTTTTGGCGATGATACTGATCCTTATGTTTGGCTATTAGATCCAGAACAGCAATTGAAAGCTCACTCAATTATTGAAGCATTTAGGCAGCAGTCACAAAGCAACATATATGAAGACTGGCAATGTCCTCATTGTCTTGAACACAACGAATGACAGTTTGGTGCGTGTTGGCAATGTGGATATCAAATTGGGGAGCCATGATCGTTCCCCTATTCTCGCATTTCAGGTGTCTATATTGATGGCTAGGCGACGATACTTTGTTGCTTTATAAATTCGATAGAGTGTTGGTTAAAATCTTCAGGACGCTCTACATTGCAGACATGACCGCAGTTTGGAATTTCACGCAAGATACTGAGCTTATGCGCTGCAACCATCTCTTTCACCGGTTGGATGAACATATAGTCTCTATCACCCATCAAATACAATGTCGGTATGGGTAACTCTCTGTCTTTGAAGTACTTCATCAATGGGTTTACATCCGCGGCAAGAATAAACCAGCGTTTAAACTCTTTTTGGCACAGCTTCTTTGCTTCTCGAATAAACAAATGCCTTGATTCACGCTGACTTCGTTGAGGCATCACAATGTAGGCAAACAGCTTATACAACCACATATAAGGCAAGATATGTTTACAGAAGTTACCCAACTTAACCAAAATCTGCGAACGCGTATTCAAGCGTGTCACCGCACCGCCTAAAACCATC
>NZ_JAWPOL010000172.1:0-1426 GCF_033391095.1 Vibrio sp. Vb0667
CCAGTAGCCGTTAAGAACCTGAGAGGCTTGTGAAGCCGGAGACATGCCGACAATTGAAATCAGGGACAATACTAACGCTTTATTCATTTATTGCTCTTTTAGCTTTTTTTATTGAGCCTACTTCAGCTCTGTTTGTGACCTAGCCGAGTCATCCTTTACTCTTGTAATCTACCTTCCACTGAGTGTTTGTTTCAATAGTAAATTTGTCTACTTGGAACAGAACATCGGGCCATTATGCGTCAGAATAGCCATACATGATATACCCAAAGTCCATATGGTATTCTGCTTTTATCTCAAGAAGCTTGGATGTATCGGGCTCGGCCGTATTAGTCAGCTGTATCAATAAATATAAATAAGCCGCCAATGTTGGCGGCTTATAAAAGACAATTGAAATTTAAGAATCCGAAAAACAGGCACTCAAACGGTCACGATGAACCGTTAACTTTGAGAGCAAGACTCAAACATCACTTGCTGATTGTCATCCACGGCAATCAAAGCTTTGAGTTCAACCAACTGCTCTTTCTTGCTCTTGGTTAGTTGTTTGATGAAATACTCAGCGCGCATTGCTGTTACTTTTGAGTCGAAACTAGTCGACCACTCTAAAACAAGAGGCCCTTTACCCTTGAGCGCTTTTGCGCCTTTGCCAAGTTGGTGCTGTTTAAATCGCCTTTCGATGTCATTGGTAACACCGCAATACAGTGCATTACGGTTATTGCGGATCAGATAAACGCTCCAGTGCTGCTCAACGCTTTCACTCATGAAAGTAGAGATTCTACCTGCGCTTTCAATGCATCGAGTTCTTCTCTTAACTCGGCAACTTCTTGCTCTAACTGAGCGACACGTTCTGAGCTTGATGAAGTAGCAGGAACTGCCGCAGCCATTGCTGACACATCGACTTCACCACAGAACAAGTGCATGTAACGAGATTCACGCTTACCAGCTTCACGAGGTAACTTCACCACAAGCGGACCTTTATCTTCGCTAGCAAGATGCTCAAGTACAGCTTCTACTTCTTTTACATCGTGGAAAGTGGCAAGGCGGTTGGTTCGAGTGCGGATCTCGCCTGGCGTTTGCGCTCCGCGCAGTAACATGCAACAGATGATGCCCTTCTCTTGCTCCGACAATTTAAGATCGCCAAACTCGGTGTTGCAAAAACGATGTTGGTACTTGCTAACACGGCTATTGAAAGCGCTCTCATCGCTGACAAGTCGACGCTCAATCAACGCATCAACAGCATCAAGGACGTCAGATTCTGACAATGCCATCACTGGCTCACGGTTGCTTTTTTGGTTACATGCGTTGGTCAACGCGTTCAAACTGAGGGGATATTGGTCGGGGGTGGTCACTTCTTTTTCAATCAAGCAACCAATTACTCGTGCTTCAATTGCCGTTAGCTCAACTTTCATAATGCATTTCCTTATTATTT
>NZ_JAWPOL010000173.1:0-1426 GCF_033391095.1 Vibrio sp. Vb0667
TTGCTCAGGGCTGGTTAAGGCGTCGCCACGCTTGAGGGTTTCCGCCAAATATCGCTGAGTCATTTCTAACACCGCTTGCAATTGCACATATTTGGCCTGCCCTAGCCCTTTATGCTGACAAAACTCCTGTTCTGAAGCGGAGAACAACTGCCTAAGCGAACCAAAATCTTGAATAAGGAAATCGGCCAACTCAATCACGTTCATGCCTTGCGTGCCCGTACGGAGGAATATCGCCAGTAATTCGGCATCGGTTAACGCCTGCGGCCCACGTTGCAGAAGTTTCTCTCGTGGCATCGACTCATTTGGCAAAGCTTTGAGTATCATCGGAACTCTCTTTGAAGGTAAGAATCCCTATTCCACAAAACAGAAAGCGAAAGTCGAGGGTGACTTTCGCTTTCTTCGTTCCACTCTGATTTTATGTGCAATTTAATGGTTCATCAGAGTTTAAAGTTGCCGACCAGATCGTGAATTTCCGTGCCGGATTGTGACAACTGAGTGCTGATCGTTTCTGCGTGTTGCAAGGTGTCATTGATGTTGTTGACGATCTGTTGAATCGCCACCAAGTTCTGGTTGATGTCTTCCGCCACCGCACTTTGTTCTTCTGCCGCTGATGCGGTTTGAATTCCCATATCGCGAATTGTACCAATAGAATGGTGAACACCAGACAAAGACTGTTGAATCAGTGCCGACTCTTCAGCCGTTTTCACGCCGCGTTCTTGACTGGCGGACATAGTCGTGACGGCTCGAGATACACCACTTTGTAGCTGTTTAAGCATATCGCCAATTTCATGAGTGCTATTTTGCGTACGGCTCGCTAGTGAACGTACTTCATCGGCCACCACTGCAAATCCACGCCCTTGCTCGCCCGCTCGCGCGGCTTCAATTGCCGCATTAAGCGCCAATAAGTTGGTCTGCTCAGCAATCTCGCCAATCACATCCAATACTTTGGTAATCTGCTCCGTTTGCTGACTCAACTCAGAGATAGCATCCGATGTGCTGTTGATCTCTGTAACCAACTCAGTAATGCCTTGAATCGCTTGTTCGACCTCTCGCTGGGCTTCGGTGACCTGATCGTTCGCATCGTCAATGGCCTGCGCAGTGGCATTTGTATTGCTCGCGACTTCTTTTGCCGTCATGCTCATCTCTGTTACGGCTGTCACCACTTTATCCGTTTCCAAACAGTGACTCTGCATTTGACCGCTCGCTGTGCGCGTTTGATCATTCAGTTCTTCAGAAACTGTTTGAACGGCAGAAGCAGATCGATGAATGTCCTGCATCAGTGGGTGAAGTTTATCCATAAATTCATTAAAGGCAGCCGCGACTTCGCCAACTTCGTCTTTACTTTCCACTTTTAGACGCGCAGTTAAGTCACCGCCACCCGCAGCAACATCTTTGAGAGAATCGGCGACGTGCTGAAGTGGTTTAA
>NZ_JAWPOL010000174.1:0-1414 GCF_033391095.1 Vibrio sp. Vb0667
AACTTCGCCACCATCACTGTTGGGTTCACCGTATTCGATGTAGCTTTTGGAGAGCTCAATACCATGTTCTTTCAATGCGGCTTGGTAACCTTGCAATCGCTCATCGGTATCTTCGATATCGTGGGATGAGGCAATACAAGCGATTTTGCGATGCCCGTGACGAATTAAATATTCTGTCGCGAGGAATGCTCCTTTGCGGTTATCAAGGGAAATACAACGTTCGGCCAGTTCTGGGATATGACGATTGATAAGCACCATACCTTTCACTTCTTGGGCGTAGCCAATTAGCTCCTCATCAGATAAGCCTTTCGAGTGGATGACTATTGCATCGCAACGGCTGTTGATCAGTAATTCTAGGGCTTGACGCTCATCTTCTGGATTATGGTAACCGTTGCCAATCAAGATATGTTTGCCATTTTCGCGCGCGACATTATCGACGGATTTGACCAGCGTGCCGAAGAAAGGATCGGACACATCACTCACCAACACACCCATGGTATTTGTGCTTTGACTCACCAGTGCGCGAGCTGCGGCATTGGGTCTGTAACCCAATTTGCTCATTGCTTTGGTGACCGACTCTACCGATGATTGACTGGCTTTTGGGGACTTGTTGATCACGCGAGAAACCGTTGCGACCGAAACACCTGCTTCTTTCGCGACATCCTTGATCGTTGCCATATAGAACCTTTAGTGGCTAAAAATTTTGACTGAAAGTATTAAACACCCATTGTGTAATAAGTGCAATTTGATAGAGGATTTGCTTTCGGAAATGAGATCTTTACCACTTGTATTTATTAAGCTTACTGATAGTGTAAACGTTATCTTTTTAGTAAAACTTTACTGAGGTTTTAATTATGGAAACTATCGCTTACTCTGATTTTGCCAAATTAGAAATTCGTACCGGAAAAATCATTGAAGTAGCTCGTCATCAAAATGCAGACAAGCTGTATATTGTGCAGATTGATATTGGTGAAAAAACACTGCAAACCGTAACCAGTTTAGTGCCTTATTACACCGAGGAAGAGTTGATGGGAAAACAAGTGGTCGTGTTGTGTAATCTTGCCAAAGCCAAAATGCGCGGTGAAACCTCTGAATGTATGTTGTTATGCGCAGAAACGGATGATGAATCCGAAAGTGTGTTACTAACGCCAGAAAGAGTGATGCCGACCGGGGTGAGAATTGTTTAATCAGTTCACTGGTCGCTCTATTGTAAAAACAGCTCTTAGTTTAGAGCTGTTTTTACAGATGGGATTGAGCTACGAATTTTGGGCAATCAGATTATCAATCAACTCGTAATGGTGTTCTTGCACTCCTGCAAGGTTGCCGTATTTGGGTTGGTGGCGGTCATTTTCTTTCGCGTGGTGCCAGCCAATGGTGTGACGCACAAAATGCTCCGCAAATGCATGGGATACCT
>NZ_JAWPOL010000175.1:0-1414 GCF_033391095.1 Vibrio sp. Vb0667
GAGCTCTAGGTTTTCGATACGGATACCGAACGCATCTGCACGGTAGTAACCAGGCTCATTTGATAGCACCATGCCTTCAGTTAGCGGCACATCAATTTGTTTCTTCGAGATGCTTGCCGGACCTTCATGCACACTTAGGAAGTGACCTACACCGTGGCCAGTACCGTGGTCGTAGTCATAACCTTCCGCCCAAAGATGTTGGCGAGCCAATGTATCGATTTGGTAACCGCGAGTGCCTTTCGGGAAGCGGGCACGTGCCACACCGATATGACCTTTCAGCGCGAGAGTGAACTGCTTGATCATTTCTGCTGATGGCTGACCAATCGCGATGGTGCGTGTAATGTCGGTTGTGCCATCTAGGTACTGACCGCCTGAATCAACAAGGTAAAGTGTGTTCAGCTCTAGCTTACCTGGCTCAGGTTGGTTCTCATGATTGTAGTGACACATAGCAGCATTGCCGCCTGCCGCAGAAATGGTATCAAAGCTCAGATCCATCAGCGTTGGGTCTTCTTTACGGAATGCTTCTAGGCGATCAGCCAGTGTAGCTTCATCATGAAGATTGCCTGCAGCCACTTCGGCATCTAGCCAGCAAAGGAATTTGCTCATCGCTACACCGTCGCGGATATGACAGGCTTTCATGCCCGCAATCTCAACTTCGTTTTTCGCGGCTTTTGGCATTAAACATGGATCGGCTGCAGCAATAACCGATGCGCCTGCATTTTGCAGAACTAACTTAAACCATGCGTTACTGATTGCTGGGTCGAGCAATACCTTTTTACCAGACATGGCTTCAAGGCGAGATTGAAGTGCTTCTGGATGATGAACCGTCACACCAGTACCCACATGCGCTGCAAATTCAGCAGGTAAGCGAGCGGGATCTAGGAAGTACTCTACACTTGAGTCGGCATGAAGAATCAAGTGCGAGAGTAAAACTGGCAAACGCGATACATCCAAGCCACGTACATTCAATAGCCAACAAATAGAATCAAGCGCTGTGATGACTGCGCTGTCTGCACCGGCTTTTGCTACCAGTTGAGCGATCTCTTTACGCTTACTTTCGCTTGATTGACCAACGGCTTTTGTTGGCATGAGGCGAACGTCAGAAACCACTGGTGCAGGGCGGTCATGCCACAATTCATCAATTGGGTTGCTGGAGAGAATGTTTAGCTCAAGTTTTCCGGCCAGTTTTGCTTGTGCCATATCTAGCCAAGCCGAGCTGTGCATGCGAGGGTCGATAGCCACGGACGCATTTGCGGTTAGATTGTCTTGAATCCAATCCAATGCCGGTTCTTCAATTAGGTGGCGATATTCAAACAACTCGCTAGGAACTTGTTTGGTCACTTGCACTGTATAGCGACCATCAACAAAAATCGCGGCTTTGTCTTGTGTGATCACGGCTGCGCCTGCAGAGCCT
>NZ_JAWPOL010000176.1:0-1404 GCF_033391095.1 Vibrio sp. Vb0667
TCGGCTTTGTATAAATAACCTATCAGAAGCCAAGCGAGCGCCATCATGATCACCACAAATGGTACGCCGAACACCATCCACTCCCCAAAGGTAATCAAGTTATCACCCACGAGGTATTTCAGAGCAATCGCGTTTGGTGGCGTACCGATTGGCGTACCAATACCACCGATGTTCGCAGCAACAGGAATACAAAGCGCGAATGCAATTCGCCCCGGGTCTTTAGGCCCAAACACGGCGATAACTGGCGTTAATATCGACAACATCATCGCGGTGGTCGCGGTATTCGACATAAACATCGAGAATATAGCGGTGATCAGCATCAGGCCTAACATGACAAATTTTGGGTTTTGCCCAAACGGCTTGAGCAACACCCTAGCGAGGTTCACATCCAAACGATATTTGGTTGCGGCCATTGCTAAGAAAAAACCACCTAAAAACAGCATGATGATTGGGCTTGCAAAGGTAGCCATGATTTCGTGATATTGCAGTAGTTCGCCAAAATGAGGCTGCCCTTCTTGTGTTCGAAACAAGACAATGCCTTTGTTCGAAATGAGCAATAACTCAAGCACGATGATCACCACCGACGTGGCATAAATCGGAATAGGCTCGAACACCCAACAGAGCGCAGCCAGCAAAAAGATCGCGATAACTCGCTGTTGGACGATGGTGATGCCGTCAAAAGGAAACGCTGACAAAGGCATCAGCCAAATAAGTAACGGAATCACCGTTGGGATGATGTATTTGAGATATGGGCGCATAGTACTACTACTCTTCCTGAGTTGGTTGGCCATGACATTAGGCATTTCGAGCCACATTCAGTCATCTTTCTATCAATCTGATTTTTATGAACAACTTTGCGGTTGTGAGATAGAAACATACCTGTTTGATAACTCTGAGTAGAGATTATGTACACTGTTTTGAAACGAAATTTTGGTCTTAGATCAATGAACTGGAATTCACATCAGAAAACATCTCTTATCTGTGTCCAAGCTCACTAATTACGCGATAGATACTTCTTCATCACATAATTAGTTAAGTGTTGCCCTCTCACTTCAACTTCTTGATGTTTAATCACTTTAAACCCCATCCGTTCAAAGAACGGACGAGCAGTGATACTGACCTCTGAGTACAAATACGGTAACGCTAATGACTCCGCTTGAGAGAAAATATGAGCCATCAATGCGCGGCCAACACCTGTCCTTTGATGCCGATGATGACAAAAGAAATGGTCAATGAAACCATCTGGCTGTAAGTCCGCGTAACCGACAATCTCACCTTCAATTTCGGCAATAAATGGGGTAATGGTGTCCATCCTTGCTTGCCAAGTTTGTCGTTCAAAATCATCGGGAGCCCAAGCTTTCACTTGATCTGTTTGGTAATCGCGGCAGTTTACTTCTCGAACCG
>NZ_JAWPOL010000177.1:0-1403 GCF_033391095.1 Vibrio sp. Vb0667
AACTTCGAGAGATTTCAATCGCATAAGGCGCGTACTGCTTTCACCTTGTGCGTTCTTTAAAATCATCTCCATGGTTGCGATAGAGTCGCCCCAACCTTCATCTCTTGCTTTTCGCTCCTGGGCAATTTCCAGCCCTTTTTCTTCATTCGCATAAGTGAATGGCGATGCAACTAGCGAAGCCGACAACATCAAAACTTGCAATACGTGGTTCATTTTTTTCATGGTTCAATTCCTTTTAATTCTGAGTTACGACTGAGTTGCAGTGATGGTGGACGACGCTTTCAAGCGCGCGTTATCAGACGGACTTTCTTGTAAGTACGCTTTTTTATCGAATAGCATTAGTAAGGTTGGGAGGAATAAGAAGTCCACAACCAAAGCGATGAAGATAACAATGGCGCTGAGTTGCCCCATATCCGCATTCAGCCTGAAGCTAGACATTGCCAATACAGAAAAACCTGCCACTAAAACCACCGTAGTGATCCACAGTGCGCGGCCAACGGTATGAAAGGCGTAACGAACGGCTTGCTCTGCAGTTTGCCCCTCGCGGCGCGCTCTTTGATATTTGGAAAGGAAGTGAACGGCATCATCGACCACAATCCCAAGCGTCAATGTCACAACAACGGATAAGCCGAGGTTGATTTCACCCGATATCAGTGCCCACAAACCAAAGCCAATGACCGCTGGCGCAATATTGGGCATCAAACTAATTAGCCCTAATCTCACGGAGCGAAGTGCAAAAATCAGCAAGGCAGAAATTAAAACAAGCGTGATCGGTAAAGTGGACAGCATGCTCGCCATATTCGTCTCTCCAATATGGGCGAACATTAATGACGGGCTTGATGCAACCACTTGATACTGAGGGGCATGCTCTGCAAACCATTGATAGATTCTGTTTTCTAAATCGACCAGTTCCACACTGCCGAGGTTTGCCACGGTCAACACCATTTTGATCGAGGATTTATCGACATTGATTTGATTATTGAGGTCAAGGCCGTACGGCAAAGACATTTCGTAAAGCAGTAGATATTGCGCTGCGAGCTCTCGCGCTTGAGGGAGCGAGTAATACGCCTCATCATCACCATGCATGTTCTTGTTGAGACGCTTATAAACATCTGCCAATGTCGCCACATGGTCTGTTTCAGGTTGGTCTCGTAGCCAACTAGAAAACTCACCTATCGTGTTAAGAAAATCAGGAGCGGCAATACCTTGAGACTCGTTGGTTTTAATCGCAATGCTGATGTTGGTCATACCGCTGATTCGCTCTTCCATAAAATCAGCAGCCTGACGAAACTCGTTACGTTGACCAAAGTACTCTACCGATTCGTCATTCACCTTGTTAAGTGGGATAAGACTCGCGCACACGACAATGACAGCAACCGAAAGTGGCAACAAGGCTCTTCGTT
>NZ_JAWPOL010000178.1:0-1401 GCF_033391095.1 Vibrio sp. Vb0667
GCGTCATTGGGTGCCAGAAATTAAGAGTGTGCCGAATAAGTTCGTCCATAAACCATGGACTTGGGAGGGATTTTCTTTACTGGAATATCACAAGCCGATGGTTGATCACAAGGTTGAAAGAGAGATAACCTTACGGCTCTTCAAAAGTGCCAAGGAATAGAGTGAAATGCTTAGCAAAAAGCGATCAATGAGTTTTGCAAAACGAACCCTGTTATCTGTCTCGTTATCATTAGTGAGTGGATTGTCATTCGCCAAAATGTACGAGTTACCAGAGGACGGCAGCCGTTTGATTGGTCGCCTCGAAAACCACGTCGTGCAAGAAGGCGAGACCATGGCAAACATCGCCAAGCATTATGACGTGGGTATGCTAGCGTTGATGGCAGCGAACAAAGGCGTTGATCCATTTCTTCCTCAAGAAGGGCGCGTGCTTACTATTCCATCTCCACTCATTCTTCCTTCAGTTCCTCACCAAGGCATCGTGATTAACTTGGCAGAGGTGCGTCTGTACTACTTCCCAGAGGGCGAAGATGTGGTGCATGTTTTCCCTGTTGGTATTGGCCGAATTGGGCGAGATACACCAGTGATGACAACCAGCATCAGCCAAAAACGTCCGAACCCAACATGGACGCCACCTGCGTCTATTCGTGCAGAATACAGAGCGAAAGGGGTGGATTTACCTGCGGTTGTGCCAGCAGGCCCCGACAACCCGCTTGGGTTGTTTGCACTTCGTCTAGCTTACGGAAATGGTGAGTACCTTATTCACGGTACCAACAAAGATTTCGGCATCGGAATGCGCGTGAGTGCTGGTTGCATTCGTATGGACCCAAGTGATATCGAATGGTTGTTCGACAAAGTTCGTCGTGGTGAAAAAGTAAACATCATCAATCAGCCAGTGAAAGTGTCACTAGAGCCGGATCGTAGTGTGTTTGTGGAAGCGCATGAACCGTTAACTCGTAGCAATGGCGAGAAAGATCATTTACAAGTTCCGAAAGAATTGGGCTGGTGGCTAAATGAATTTGGATTGACGAATGTGAAAGCGAAAGCCGTTATTGCCGCTCAGAATGGGGTTCCAGTAGAAATAACCGCGCCTTAACGGGCGTTAAAGCGCGGAACAACATCTTACTTAGTGTAAGACTGAGCGATGTTATCGATACGCTCGTTAGCACGTGCTGCTTCTTCTTGAGCAGCCATTGCTGCGTCACCTGATTTTTGAACGTCAGATTGAAGAGCTTGTACGTCTTGGCTTAGTTGGCTAACTTGGTTGCTTAGTTCATCTAGTTTAGCTGCGTTTGCTGTTGCTGCGTCATCAGATGAAGCACAACCTGCTAGTAGAAGTACTGAAGTTGCTGCAGCTGCGATCAACGTTTTGTTCATATAAGAACTCCTTGCTTATAGTGAAAG
>NZ_JAWPOL010000179.1:0-1395 GCF_033391095.1 Vibrio sp. Vb0667
CAATGCGACCTTGTTGTTCGTGGTAAAGCTTGAAACAGGAACTGTTCAAGCGAGCGCGGATACTATCATTCCACTTAGAATTGGGCAACCCAAATCGTATCTAAATCAATAAAAACACATCATTTGGCGGATCCGAAGTTGATGGTTTTCATCACTTAGAGAGAAACATGATCGTATCGCTTCTATTTTCATCGGATTGATTAGCGTTTACCGATGAAAAAGAGTCTTTAGTGATTCGTTTTAAGTACGGCTACGGTGCAACGTTAATGTGGCTTTTAAACCACCCATTTTGCTCTTTTCTAAAGCCAGTAGGCCTCGATAGCTGTGCGCCATTTCACTCACAATATTTAAACCGAGCCCAGAACCTGGCGTTGTTTCGTCTAATCTGACACCACGTTTGATGACTTGGCCTAATTGCGCTTGAGGGATTCCAGGCCCATCGTCTTCGATAATCAGGTGGATACTCTCTTTATCCAGAGTAGAGTGGACGCGAATCATGCTATTTGCCCATTTATAGCCATTTTCAAGCAAGTTACCGATCATTTCATCGAGGTCGGTTTTTTCGACTGCAACATTCAACTCAGAATCAAGCTCATTAACTAAGGTGATGTCTCGCTCGGCATAGACTTTATCGAACGCCATTGAGATAGCATCCACTCGCTCTGCTGGATTGGCTTTGACAGAAAGGATGTTCATGGAACCCGCCATTCGAGCGCGACCTAAATGATAGTCGATGTGATCTTGAATCTGGTTGAGTGGGGCGTTTAAGCGTGCTTGCGTTTTGGGCTCTAGCGTTTGCACTTCATTTTTTAACACAGATAGCGGCGTTTTGAGTGCATGTGACAAATTACCCGCGTGGTTACGCGCACGTTCCAGTAACTCCTGATAGTGGAAAAGCAGAGCATTGAGGTCAGAAATAAGCGGCGAAATCTCTTTCGGATAAGTTTCTTCTAAACTCTTTTTATTTCCAGCTTTGAGCTCTGCCAGCTCTTTTTGCAGTTTAGTTAGTGGACTCAATGACCAAACGATTTGCAAGAGAATGACAGTCAGAACGCCAGCAAACAACAATCCTAGAATTAGCCAGAGTTGACCAATAAGGGTTTGCAGTGTGCTTTTGATTGGCTCTTCGTCGATACCTACGATGATATGAATTGGACCATCGTAGTCGGGTAGATATAGCGCTTTTTCCAGAGTAATCAGTTTTTCGTCTCTTGCACCATACGCATCTTTATCGAGTCCTTTATACTCGATTCTTTTATCCCACAACGAGCGAGAGCGTTCGAGGCTTGTATCTGTCGATGCACTCCAATATAAGCCGCTGTACGGGCGACTAAAGCGAGGATCCGACAGTTGAGCTGCTAACGAAAGATGGCCTGTATGATCGACTTCCAATTG
>NZ_JAWPOL010000017.1:0-85405 GCF_033391095.1 Vibrio sp. Vb0667
GGTTGAAAGCACCGGTCTTGAAAACCGGCATACGTTAATAGCGTATCTAGGGTTCAAATCCCTATCTCTCCGCCACTATTAAGAAGCCTTGCTAGAAATAGCGAGGCTTTTTTCATTTCCATACATCTTTATTACTCTATCTGTGCTTGCCAAAAATCAATTCCATATGCGATCTACTTTTCGACAAAGTAATATTGGTATCGGTATTGGTTGTGACGTTTTGATTTTTGCTAAGAAGTGCAGTTGCTTCTAAAGCTGTTCATCCTCATCACTGCATGCTGTCCCGATAAGGTTGTTGGAGATGCTTTGTTAAGGTGTTGAACCATCTATTGCCTTATCGTTCTCTTAAAGCACTACCATTGCTTCTCTAGCCCCTTTTACCGGATAGACCGAACAAATAAGCATACTCAAATAGCCACTGTTTCACTGATGTATCTTTTTGTTTTACTCAGTCTAGCGACGCGTGTGCTCTATTGCCTAAATCTAGCTACGTCTTAAAACCATACATCAACAGGCTAAAGTTACGTATTCCTGCATCTTTTAAAATTGTTTTGGATTCTGCTGGAATGACAGGATCAGAGTAGTCAAAAGAGAAGAGGAAAGTGAAACGATAGTGAGTTGCTAGGAAGTTGAGAACTACTTGGGAGCCAATGAATTGGATAAACATATTGATGACTAAGGACTGAAGGGTTAATAGCAGGCAATAAAAAAGCCGACAGGTAAGCTGTCGGCTTGGTTAGGTCATCTTAAGTTAGTCATTCTGTACGAGCGTGAGAGCTTTACGAGAGACTTCGTGAGCAGCTTTGGTTAGATTTTGCTTCTCTAGTGTGTCTGCTAGGAATGCATAGTCAGAGACGTCAGAGCGAAGCTTTAAGGCGATCTCAAAGTGATCCTGGGCTTCTTGCCACTTCTCTTGACGGAAATAGAAGTGCGCTAATGCGCTATGGGCAGCGGCGTTATCCGGTTCTTTCTTCACTACTCCCTCTAAGAAGACCACGACAGGGTGGGTATCTGGCAGATTTAGATCTGGCAGTAGTTGATAAAGCTCTGGGGATGGTTGTTTTTTTAATGCTTCTTTTAGCACGGTAAAGGCTTCTGCATCAGCTTTTCGTGTGATGAGTTCTCGAGCAAAACAGGCAACGAGGTGTGTGTCTTGTTTCACTTTACGTGAGAGGCTATTCCAATGGGAGATTAGCCCTTCGCTACCCTGTTGCTGCGCTACTTCATGGAGTAAGCCGCACTGCGCCTTTTGAATCAGCTCTGCATGTTCTTCGTCCGAGATGAGTTTTGCTTTGGTTAGTTGTGGCAAGAGGTCAATAAGAGGTTGCCACAACTTTAGCTGCATGTACGTTGTTTTCAGCAAGTTCAATACAATAGAGTTACTCGCATACTGACTTTTTAACGATTGCAAGGTATCGAAAGCGGACTCGAACTCGTTGTCGCGGATAAATTGTTTCGCTCGAGTCAGCTCTACTGCGAGATGGGCGTTCTCTTGTTGGCTCGCTAGCTCTAGATAGTGATCTCGTTTTGCTTTATCACCTTGACCTTGTGCGGCTTCAGAGGCAACTAAGTAGCAAAGCAGCGGCATATCGTGATGATTTGCCCAGCGAGTTACTTTTTTCTCAGCACCTTTCCAGTCACCTTCTAGAAGTTTAATAATGCCTTCATTGGTGTATCGGCGGGAATGGCGCATTTTGCGAACACTGAAGTAGTTCCATGTTGTAGAACTAGCATAAACTAACTTCTTAATCAGGTACTCAAGCAGAAAAAGACCTGCGAGTGCTGCGATAACGAAAACCACTAATGTCGTTACGCTCATCTCGATCGTTTTCTCGGCAATGGAGATGAGTACATAGCCTTGCTGACCAGAAAACTGGGTGCCAACAAATAGTCCTGCGCCTAGTACAACAAATAGGAAAATAAGACGAAACATTACTTATCCTCCATGCCTGTCATCGTTGTGACTTCACGACGTAGGCGTTCACGGATGACATCTGATAGTTGAGACTGACTTTGCAGTTTTGTTGGGTATTCCACTTGAATATTTTGCTGACTTAGCAGGTTAACCGTTTTGTTGAACTCTTTAACGGAATTATCGTCTTGGTTGAAGAAAGCTAATGCCCATTTGTCGGCTGTTTTTAGAGATGTGGTGTAAATTTCACCTTGTTCTTGGTACACCGCTTTTATTGCCGTTTCCAATTTGGCTTTGATGTTTTCTTTCAGGTAAAAGTGTTGCTCAGGAGAAAGCAGTGGAATGACGTTACCATCGCGCGTGCGGAAGGTAATGAAGTTTTCTGAAAAGTCCTTCAAAGAGGTCATTAAGTTATCTTGCCAGTTTGCGATATCTTCAGACACTTCAGTGTTTTCTACGGCTTCAGCTTCAGGTAGCAGTGCATTGGCGAGAGGGAGCTTGTCTACTTGCTGTTGCAGGGCAGTTAAGCGTAGTACCAATCCATCACGGTCAATTAGCGGGATAGTGCGAAGTTTGGTGATATCGTTTGCCATTGCTTTACGTAGTTTGACGAGACTAGGGTCATTCAGCGCTGCAATGCGTTGGTCTGCACTTTCCATCAGTTGAGTCGCGCTTTCTACATCGTGCTCTAAGAACAATTTACGGCCGGCTAATTTGACGAGGTAATCGGCTTCCGCCAATAGCCAGTCGTTTGGTCGACGACCTTTCACATCGGCAACGGCGAGCTGTAAGCTTTCAATGCTCTTCTGTTGCTGTCCAAGTACCACTTCCGCTTTGTGTGTCACGGTTGTTGCTTTCTCGATGGTTTCTTCTTGTACCCGGCTGAGCTCTTGCTTCATGGAAGCTTGAGTGCTTTCTAGCTGACTTTTTAGTTGGGCGATCTGCGCTTGGTAATCGGCTTGCTGTTGATGCAGCTTGTACGCGAGGCCACCGCCAAAAATAATCGATAAGATGATAGCGACCGTGCCTAGTTTGACACCGCGTTTACCTTGTTTTTCTTCAAACTCGACTTTGGTTGGCTCTGCTGTTTTTGGGGGCTCGGCCGCTTGTGGTTGCTCTTTTTTAAGGTCCGCATCCTGCTGCGATGTGGTTTTTTCGACTAGCGGTGCCGATGAGGTTTCTTCGGAAAGGTTTTTATCGTTATTTTTTTGGTCGTTATTTTTACTTGTCATGCCTATATCCTGTGTAGCTAGGGCTGGAGAGCCGCCAGTAATTCTTGGTTGGATGCGCTTCCCGTGCATCTCACGCGAGTGAACCCCCTTTGAATTGCGATGTCAGCGATACGCTGACTGGGGATATACAACTCTTGTTGATTAAGCCAAGTCAATTGCTCCGACGTCAATTGGCTGCACAAATAATCCAGTTGTTCACCACTGGTGACAATAATCTGGTTAATTTGTAGGTTTTTCCATAGTGAGATACAGCTTACTGGATCGAATGGGATGAATTCTCTCTTGTAAGTCTCACTATAGTGAACTTTTGCGCCACGCCTCACCAATGCATCTTTGATCAGCTCTCTTCCGCCGTTACCACGAAGGATAAGAACTTGTTGTTGTGCCACATTGTTGAGCTCTGGCAGTCGCAATAAGTGTTCACTATCACTGACTTGGGGATAGTGTACTTTCTGTTGGGTACATTTGCTTAAATAGTGTGCTGTTTTTTGACCAACGGCAAGGTAAATAGCTTGTTTCGGCCATGACATCCCGTTGCTGGCTAAGATTTGCTGTGCACATTGCACGGCATGTCGACTAACAGCGATAACAATTTGAGCTTGATGTAGATGTTTAGAGAGGTGCGTGTCCGTGAGATCGGCGACAATGTCGATCAGAGGATGGTGATATGCGGAAATGCCGTGCCTTTCGAGCAGAGAGCAAAGCGCGTTGCCTTGCTCTCCCGGCCGAGTGACCAACACTGCCATGGTTATTCGTGATCTGCGTACAGCTTAGTTAGGATTTCACGAGCGCCGTTATCTAGCAGCTCATTGGCTAGCTGCACTCCTAATGCTTCGCCGTCTTTACGATGGCCACGAATTTCACCACGCACAATTTCGCTGCCATCTGGTTCGCCAACTAATGCGCGTAGCCAAATGTTGTCGCCGTCTAGCAGGGCATAGCTGCCGATAGGTACCTGACAGCCGCCTTCTAGCGTAAGGTTCATTGCGCGCTCACACAAAACGCGGTCTACGGTGTCTTGGTGGTTAAGTGGCTCAAGCAGCTTAAGCAGTCTTTCATCGTCAAGGCGGCACTCAATACCGACAGCACCTTGCCCTACCGCTGGTAGTGATTGCTCTGGTTCGATAAAGCTACGAATGCGCTCTTCAAGCTTCAATCGTTTGAGGCCAGCCGCAGCAAGAATGATTGCATCATACTCACCCGCATCTAACTTACCAAGGCGAGTGCCCACATTACCGCGAAGCTCTTTGATGATGATGTCCGGACGATATTCTTTCAGTTGGCATTGACGGCGCAAACTGCAAGTACCAACCACGGCATCTTGAGGGAGCTCATCAATGTGGCTATAGGTATTAGAGACGAAGGCATCACGAGGATCTTCACGCTCACAAATGGTCACGAGGCCAAGGCCTTCTGGGAAATCGACGGGTACGTCTTTCATTGAGTGAACGGCGAGGTCTGCACGTCCTTCTAGCATCGCGATTTCAAGCTCTTTTACGAACAAGCCTTTGCCGCCAACTTTTGCTAGTGGTGTATCTAAAATCACGTCACCTTTGGTCACCATGGTTACTAACTCGACTTCCAAGCCAGGGTGAGCGGCTTGAAGGGCGTCTTTAACAAAGTAAGCTTGCCATAAAGCAAGAGGGCTTTTTCGAGTTGCAATGCGAATCGGTGTGGATTGTGTCATGATCTTCTCAATGCTGTTTGGATTTGGGTTTATCCTACCATTCTCATCAAGAAATGCTTACTGTTAGTTCGTTATCTCTGAAGGCTATGAATGGAATTACATGACGTTATGAAAATAGTGTGACTGGATTCTCAATTAGACTAAGGACTATTATTAGTAATAGGTAATAAGAGCGAAACTACCGCGCGATTAATTTTGTGACTAAAGTATGGTTTTGTATCCAGAGTGATACGCGGGCGTGAAGCTTTACCCGCACCAATAAAAGTGTTAAATTGATCACGTTTTTAAGCCATTTTGGTTTAAAACGTCAGCAGATTTTCGTGATTGTTCAACCAAGGAATTCCCCTTGCAGGCTTACACCCAAAAAATCATCCAGCGACTAGATAATTTGAATCAGCAGCGAGTTGATCGCGCGTTGGCGCTTATGGATTCGCAAAGCCAGCAAGTCTTCCACTTGATTCCTGCCTTGTTGAACTACAACCATCCTGTAATTCCTGGCTATTATGATGCCGATGTCCCGTTTGGTGTGCATGGGCTTGAACTAAATAGCATTCAGCAACAATTCATAGATGATATTCAACTTGCCATTGGTCAGCCGCTCAAGACGGTAGAAAAGCCCGCTATATTGGGTTTATACACCATGGGCAGTACCTCCTCGATTGGTCAAAGTACTTCCAGTGATTTGGATATTTGGGTGTGTATCTCACCAGAGATGGATTGTGACGAACGCGAGTTATTGACCAATAAATGCTTACTCATCACGGATTGGGCACAAAGCAAAGGCGTGGAAGCGAACTTTTTCTTAATGGATAAAGAGCGCTTTAGAAGCAATCATTCTGAGGAGATGACAGGTGATAACTGTGGTTCATCTCAGCACTTACTTTTGCTAGATGAATTCTATCGTAGTGCGGTGCGTATTGCCGGACAGCGTTTGTTATGGCAAATCGTGCCGCCAGAAATGGAAGAGTGTTACGACGAGTACGTTTCTCAACTGTGCAGTGATGGTTACATCGACTGTAGTGAATGGATCGACTTTGGTAAATTGAACTGCATTCCTGCTGAAGAATACTTCGGCTCGAACTTGTGGCAGTTATACAAAAGCATCGACTCTCCCTACAAATCGGTATTAAAAGCCATCTTGCTAGAAGCTTACTCGTGGGAATACCCGCATACTCAATTGTTAAGTATCGACACTAAGCGTCGTTTCTTTGCCCATGAGCCTGACCTCTATGGCATGGATGCGTACTACTTAATGTTGGAAAAAGTAACCCGTTACCTAGAGCGAATTCAAGACGATACACGTTTGGATTTGGTGCGTCGCTGTTTCTATCTCAAAACCCATGAAAAACTATCTCGTGAGCCGAATATTGGCTCAGTAGCTTGGCGTCGTGAAGCACTGAGCGATATGATTGCAAAATGGAATTGGGATGCCAGTGTCGTTGCAGAGCTCGATGACCGCCGTAATTGGAAGGTTGAACAAGTAAAGGTGGTACATCATGCATTGCTGGATGCGTTGATGCAAAGCTACCGTAACTTGATTCAATTTGCGCGTCGTAACGACATCACTTCTGCTATCAGTCCGCAAGACATCAGTATTTTGGCCCGTAAACTCTACGCGGCTTTTGAAGTATTGCCGGGCAAAGTAACGTTACTAAACCCACAGATTTCACCTGATCTGCACGAGCCTGACTTGAGCTTTATCGAAGTGAAAAAAGGGGGGGTAAACAAGTCTGGTTGGTACCTCTATAAACAACCGCTTATTGCGCACCGCATTTTGGGGCAACCATATCTAGAGCATCATGAATACTTGAGTAAGTTGGTTGCTTGGGCATTCTTCAATGGCTTGATCACTGAATCGACTCGTTTACATGCCGTGGTACGTGAAGCGCAGCTAGATATTGATAAGTTTTACCAAATGGTGAGTGACTTACGAAATACTTTTGCGTTGCGTAAGCGTCGTCCATCTATGCAGGCGCTAGCGAGTCCTTGTGAAATAAGCCAGCTTGCGATGTTCATCAACTTCGAAAATGATCCGACGTCTGAACTTTCTGGTCGTTCGTTGAAAGTGGATGTTAAGAACACCGATATTTTTAGCTTTGGTCCAGAACATAAAAATTTAGTCGGCAGTGTTGACCTTGTTTACCGTAACTCTTGGCATGAAGTGCGTACGCTGCATTTCAAAGGGGAAACGGCGATGCTGGATGCACTGAAAACCATTTTGGGCAAAATGCACCAAGATGCGTTGCCGCCAGAATCAGTGGATGTGTTCTGCTATGCGAAGAACATGCGTGGTGTGATGCGTAATATGGTTTACCAGCTTTTAGCTGAATGTATCGACTTACGCTTGAAACCAGTAGAGCAAGAGAAACGCCGCCGCTTTAAAGCGATGCGTCTTGGTAACCAGACTTATGGGTTGTTCTTTGAACGTCGTGGTGTGTCGGTGCAGAAGCTAGAAAATTCCATCGATTTCTACCGCAGCATTTCTACTAACAAACTCAAAGGCTCGCCGCTGTTAATGCTCGATCGTGAGCAAGAATATCAAATGCCGGAGGCGGTGGATGGGTTTGCCAGTGAAGGTCTGGTGCAGTTCTTCTTTGAAGATAACGAAGATGGCTTCAATATTTATGTTTTGGATGAGTCAAATCAAGTGGAAGTGTATCACCAATTTAGTGGCTCCAAAGATGAAATGATTTCGTCTGTAAACAGCTTCTACACGTCGGTAAAAGACGATAGTCGCGTCGCGTCGAAGTTTATTAACTTTAACCTGCCTCAGTACTATCAAATTATTCACCCTGAAGAGGGGAATGCGTATATCATTCCTTACCGTAATGACGGTTGTTCACCGAGTCGCCCGACCAAAACTGTGAACGCGTAATTAAACCCGTATCAATAAACAAAAAGAGCACTTCGGTGCTCTTTTTGTTTTGGTGACGATTGACCAGAATTATGCCCAATCAATGGCTTCGCCTGCGTGCTTTTCACACTCTTTCTTCACCATTTCAAATAGCTCCATACCCGTTTTTGAGCAGGTCCATTTACCTTCAATAAGCTTGAAGTGGAAACCACCAGATTTGGACGCTAGCCAGATCTCATGCATCGGCTCTTGGCGATTAATGATGATTTGGCTGCGGTCTTCAAATTCCAATGTCATTACGTTGCCAGTGACTTCGTAATCAATGTCTGCGCCTGAATCATCGATGGATTCTTCGATGATTTGCATCTGCGCATCCACCAGTTGATGAAATTCAGTATCGTTCATCCGTCTATCCTATTGCTTTTCCTGAGTGTGGTGCGATTATAGGGGGCATTGATTCAATAATCACGATATGCGAAATGAAAAAATTAGTTACTGTGTTGTTTGTGATGGTTGCCGCGACCTTAGCGGGGTGTGGTCAGTCTGGCTCACTATACATTCCAGATGACACTCAACAGAATGAGCAATCACAATAAATAACCGCACCTTAGGGTGAAATTAGGGTTCAGCAGTCGAATAAAATAAGGGAAGCGAATTTTGGATTACTTCAACTATCAGGATGATGGCCAGCTTTGGGCCGAAGACGTCCCACTTCAAGCTCTTGCAGAGCAATATGGCACTCCTCTTTACGTATATTCTCGAGCCACGCTAGAGCGCCATTGGAAGGCGTTTGATAGTGCTGTGGGTCAGCATCCTCACCTGGTTTGCTACGCGGTGAAAGCCAACTCAAACTTAGGCGTATTGAACACGCTAGCGCGTTTGGGATCGGGTTTTGATATCGTGTCGGGTGGTGAACTTGAGCGTGTGATTGCCGCAGGCGGTGATCCGAAAAAAGTCGTTTTCTCTGGTGTTGGTAAAACATCGGCAGAGATGAAGCGCGCTCTTGAGCTAGGTATCAAATGTTTCAACGTTGAATCTGAGCCAGAGCTAGAACGTTTGAACAAGGTTGCGGGTGAGCTTGGTGTGATTGCGCCAATTTCTCTGCGTATCAATCCAGATGTCGACGCGAAAACACACCCTTACATTTCGACTGGTCTTCGCGACAATAAATTCGGCATTGCGTTTGATCGTGCGCCAGATGTTTATAAATTCGCGCAAAGCCTGCCGAACTTGAATGTGCAAGGCATCGACTGCCACATTGGTTCTCAGCTGACCAATATAGACCCATTTATCGACGCGACAGACCGTTTATTAGCCCTGATTGATGATTTAAAAGCGCAAGGCATTAACATTCGTCACCTTGATGTCGGCGGCGGTTTGGGTGTGGTCTATCGTGATGAATTACCACCTCAGCCTTCTGATTACGCCAAAGCGTTACTTGGTCGTCTTGAAAATCACCAAGACTTGGAGCTGATCTTTGAGCCAGGCCGTGCAATTGCTGCGAACGCAGGTATCTTGCTAACGCGTGTTGAGTTTTTAAAACATACTGAGCATAAAAACTTTGCGATTATCGACGCTGCAATGAACGACTTGATGCGTCCTGCGCTATACCAAGCATGGCAAGATATTGTGCCAGTTTCACCGCGAAAGGGTGAAGCTCAGACTTACGACTTGGTTGGTCCTATTTGTGAAACCGGCGACTTCTTGGGTAAAGATCGCGCACTCGTTTTGCAAGAAGGTGATCTACTCGCGGTTCGTTCAGCAGGTGCCTATGGTTTTGTGATGTCTTCGAACTACAATACTCGTACCCGAGCGGCAGAAGTGATGGTGGACGGTAAACAAAGCCACTTAGTTCGCCAGCGTGAGGAGCTGACCAGTTTGTGGCAGCTGGAACAGATTCTACCGGAGTAACACACAACAAATGCATTTCCACTTTTCCAAAATGCACGGTTTGGGCAACGACTTCATGGTCGTCGACTGTATTACCCAGAACGTGTTTTTCTCGCAAGACCTGATCCGCCGCTTGGCGGATCGTCATACTGGCGTTGGTTTTGACCAATTGCTTGTGGTAGAGGCCCCTTACGACCCTGAAACCGACTTCCATTATCGGATTTTTAATGCCGATGGTAGTGAAGTTGAACAGTGTGGTAACGGTGCACGCTGTTTTGCCCGCTTTGTTCGCTTGAAGGGGCTGACCAATAAATACAGCATCAGCGTGAGCACCAAGAAAGGAAAGATGATTCTCAACATCGAAGATGATGGGGAAGTGACGGTCAACATGGGCGTACCAGAGTTTGAACCGAACAAAATTCCTTTCAAAGCGAAGCAAAAAGAGAAAACTTACATCATGCGAGCAGGCGACAATACCTTGTTTTGTGGTGCTGTGAGCATGGGTAACCCGCACGTAGTGACCGTGGTCGACGATGTGGATACGGCAGAAGTGGAAACTCTCGGTCCGCTGCTCGAGTCGCATGAGCGTTTCCCAGAGCGCGTCAACGCTGGCTTTATGCAGGTGATGAGTCGTGACCATATTCGTCTTCGAGTTTACGAGCGAGGCGCAGGAGAGACACAAGCTTGTGGTAGTGGTGCATGCGCGGCAGTCGCGGTTGGGATTCTGCAGGGCTTGTTGGATGAAAACGTTAAGGTTTCTCTACCTGGTGGTGAATTGCGAATTGCATGGCAAGGCCCTGGCAAGCCGTTGTTTATGACCGGACCTACAACGCATGTATTTGATGGTCAATTGTCTTGCTAGTTGAAGAAAAAGGAAACGCTTTGTCTCAAGTAGAAGCAGATGCCTTAACGGCTGAAGTAGTGGCAGAGTACCTCAAAGATCATCCAGACTTTTTTGTGCAACGTCCGGAGCTTGTGGATCGTTTATCTTTCCCACACTCAGACTTAGGCGCGGTATCTTTGGTACACATCCAAATGAATCGCCAACGTCAGCGCATTGAAGAGTTAGAGGAAGAGATCACTACACTAATGTCGCTTGCGGCGAACAATGATCGCACCTTTTACGAATTTATGGATTTGCAGGGGCAGATTCTAAAGTGTGGTGACTTTAAACAAGTCATTCATTCTATCGAAGAGAAAGCCAAAACATTGGGCTTACGTGCGTTTGTTCGATTGTTTAGTCAATGCGACGCATCGATTCAATTGAGTAAGGAAAGTTATCAACGCTTTGCGACCACACACTTAAATGGCAAAGATGCGTACTTAGGACGTCTTCGCAAAGTGGATCGTGAAGCTTTGTTTGGCAACATGGAAGTGCCGGAAATGGGGTCCTATGTGGTACTGCCGCTCGTGAAACAGCAAACTCTGGGCGTGCTTGCTTTTTCTAGTGAAGATGGCGGCCATTTTCAGCCAGATATGGATACCTTGTTTTTGCGTCACCTATCATTAGTAGTGGCACATCTCGCTCAAACACTGGTATGGCAAAGTTACGATGACGACAACTCCCAACACTCCTCTGCCAAATAGTCTGCAAAAGCCTCTTGAGCGCTTCTATGAATTCTTACGAAGCGAAAAGGGGCTTAGCCTACATACTCAGCGCAATTACAAACAGCAGCTAGAAACAATGGCGCAGCACCTAGCTGAAATGGGGCTCAAAGATTGGTCTCAAGTGGATGCTGGTTGGGTGCGCCAATTAGCAGGTAAGGGCATGCGAGAAGGCATGAAAGCCAGCAGTTTGGCAACGCGACTCTCATCGCTGCGTAGCTTTTTCGATTTCCTTATTCTGCGTGGCGAGATTTCTGCTAACCCAGCCAAAGGGGTTTCAGCACCTCGCAAAAAACGCCCGTTGCCCAAAAACCTCGATGTTGACGAAGTGAGCCAATTACTTGAAGTCAACGAGGACGACCCGTTGGCTGTGCGCGATCGCGCCATGATGGAGCTGATGTATGGCGCCGGCTTACGTTTGGCTGAACTGGTGGGTGTGGATGTACGTGACGTACAACTGCGTAGTGGTGAGCTTCGTGTTATTGGTAAAGGCGATAAAGAACGTAAAGTGCCGTTCTCTGGGATGGCAACCGAGTGGGTCGGGAAGTGGTTACGCGTTCGTGGTGATTTAGCCGCTCCAGGTGAGCCCGCCTTGTTTGTATCTAAGCTTGGAACGCGTATTTCGCATCGTAGCGTGCAAAAGCGCATGGCTGAATGGGGGCAGAAACAGTCTGTCGCAAGCCATATTAGTCCGCATAAATTGCGTCACTCATTTGCGACACATATGCTCGAATCAAGCAATAACTTACGTGCGGTGCAGGAGCTTTTAGGGCACGAGAATATTTCGACGACCCAAATCTACACGCACTTGGATTTCCAACATTTGGCGCAAGCCTACGACCAAGCCCACCCACGCGCACGTAAAAAGAACGGGGAGTGAGCCGAAGTATGAAATTTTATCGCCGTATCGAGCCTATTAAGGCAATGACCTTTGACCTAGATGATACCCTCTATGACAACTATCCTGTGATAGTTCGCATGGAGCGTGAGTTGCTATCTTGGCTCAAGCACCATCATCCAGCGGTTGCTCATATGAACAAAGCGGATTGGTTTGCTCTCAAGCAGCGTGTTGTGCAGCAACAACCCGAGCTGAAGAGCGATGTCACTTTATGGCGTTTAGTGCAACTTCAGCAAGCCTTCTCCCAAGTAGGCTACGACGAAGACGCAGCACATGCCGCCGCGAAAGCCGCAGTAGACGTTGCGTTGGACTGGCGTAACCGTTTTGAAGTGCCGCAGCAAAGCCTCGATGTATTGGAGGAACTCGCGCAGCACATCCCGTTGGTGGCAATCACCAACGGTAATGTGGATTTAGACCGCATCGGTCTTACGCCTTATTTCCAACAGGTACTTAAAGCAGGACCAGATGGATTGGCGAAACCCGCAACCGATATGTTTACTAAAGCGAAGCGATTCTTGGATATTCCTGCGGAGAATATTCTGCATGTCGGTGATCATCTAACCACGGATGTGCATGGTGCAAAGTTGGCTGGTTTTGCAGCCTGTTGGTTTAATGATATGAATAAAAATGTCATTAACCATTCAAAAACACGTACTTTACCTGATATTGAAATCAATAGTTTGCAGCCGTTACTCACACTTTTTTAATTGCTTTCGCATTAATCCATTCTAATCTCATTTTGTGTCTAGAAAAGCAGCGCAAAGCCACGTAAATTATTCTCTATTAAATAAAAATAGTAACGCCACACGTCGTGGTGAAGATAGTGTTACGGCAGTGGTAGGTCCATGCGAGCTTTTTCAAAACTGGTTCACGATGTCAGTCAACTGAATGACTTTTTAGTCACTTTTCCGACTTCCTCAGATAAACAATATTTAGTACAAATATTGTCGACGCAATCGCGCGAAATTACGACCACACTTGCAGACGCCGTTTTGTCGTCGCTGCCGAATGCTCATGTTATGGGGCATAGTACGCGTAATGTGATTCTGGAAGGGGAGATATTTACCTCTGGTTGCCTAGTGAGTGTGATTGAATTTGAGCAAACCACGCTGACTTCTGCGGTACAAACATACTCTTACTCCCCTGACATTGATGGCGGGGAGCTCAAGCGCTCTCTTCTAATGCAGCATAATTCACAGGTGATCCTCAGCTTTGCTGTGCAAATTGAACGACGTGACTATCCCTTGTTTCAAACCTTCGCCAGTGAAGAAGTAGTGATTTCTGGAGGGTTGGCGCAGAGTATTGACGATGGCTGCTGGGTGCTATATCAAAACCGAGTTTACGATAATGCCGTGGTTGCCGTAGCTTTGCACAGTGATACTTTGAAGCTATGGACTGATGCGTATTCGGAATGGAACCCGATTGGCATGCCACACAAAGTCACTCATGCAAAAGGAACGCGCTTGTATTGTTTAGGTGAGAAGAAAGCGCTGGACGTATACAAGCGTTACTTGGCGGATGGCCATGACGTGACGCTGAGTCAACTGCTCAGCTTTCCTTTATATCGAGAAAGCTTAGGGCGAAAGGAAGTTTGTACGGTAACGGAGCTACACGCTGATGGCAGTATGAGCTTCGACAGGCCCTGGTGTCTTGGTGACGAAGTGCAATTTTGCTATAACCATCCCTCGTTAACGCTCGAGCAAGTGCGGCATGGTGTGGTTGAGTTAGCCATGCACCAACCTGAAGTCGTGATGATTTTTAACTGCGCGTCACGGTTAGACTTTATTGACAGCAGCGACGAAGTCCAAGCATTCAAAGATATTGCGACGACGTTTGGTAGTTACTGTATGGGGGAGCTGCATGGTGGTATTGGTCAGCCCGAAATTCTTCATCACAGCCTGACGTATTTAGCGATGCGAGAGGGAGACGAAGTGCAAACATTGAACTTGCCTAAGTCGCCCGTTAGCTCCTCTATTTCACCGCTGTTTAGCTTGATTCGAAATGCGATCGGCGATCTCAACCATATGAACGCGCATATGGGATATCAACTCGATCGCCAAACGCGCAAGTTACAAGAAAGCTATCGACGCGACAGTCGCACGGGATTACAAAACCGGGTCGCATTGCAAGAGCGGCTGAGTAACATCGATTTGGATGAGCATTTGTTGACTCTAAAGCTACTTAACTTTAGTCATATCAACGAAAAATACGGCTACCGAGTGGGAGATCAATTACTCAAAGATCTCTCAATGCACTTTACGAATCGACTACGAAAGCGTTTCGGCATGCCAACGGCTTTGCAGCTTTATAGTATTGGGGTTGGTGAATGGGCGTTCATATTTAAAGCTGATCAAAGCAGCGAGACCATCAAACAGCACTTTGCGCGTTTTGCTGACGCGGTAGAACAAACTAATTTTGAGCCAATTGGCCTACGTGAAATAGATTATCTTTCTATCTCGCTATGCGGCGGCTTAGTGAGTCGTCGAGATTTTCCATCCGCTTCAGTAGATGAGCTCTTACTCAAAGGCATCGAAGCGAGGCGCTCCGGTGTACGCAGTAATACTCATATCTGTAATGCGAAAGATATTGAAGTCAGTGAGGATGTGCGTAAAGAGCAACTTGGATGGCTAAGTTGCGTCAGTAGAGCCATTCTCAAACAGAATATCATCACTTATAGCCAACCTATTGTGCATGCGAGTAGCCACAAATTGGCAAGCCAAGAATGTTTGGTTCGTATTCTGGAAGCCGATGGAACGGTGATTGCGCCAGGACGTTTTCTGCCAATTATCTCTGATACGCATCTTTACACTCGACTAAGTCGGCACATGATTCATTCTACGTTGCATTATATGCGAGATAAGCAAGGTGACTTTTCTATAAACTTATCGCCGCAAGATTTGCTCAGTGATAAAACTTTAATGCTTTTAGAGCATGAAATTAGCCAGCTAAATGACCCAAGGCGAATTGGTTTAGAAGTGCTGGAATCTGAGCAGATCAAAGACTACGGCCGAATGATAGAAGTGTGCAGTCATTTTAGAAGCTTAGGGGCGCGTATCATTGTTGATGACTTTGGCTCCGGCTATTCGAATATCGATGAAATCCTAAAGTTGGAGCCAGAAGTCATAAAGCTCGATGGCAGCTTGATTCGTGATATTGATAAAGACTTAAAACAGCGCAAGATCGCTTCCCAGTTGGTGCGTTTGTGCCAAGTGTTTAACGCGGAGACGGTGGCGGAGTTCGTCCACAATCAGGAGGTGTGTACCATTGCACAAGACATGGGGGTGGATTATTTGCAGGGTTACTATCTTGGCGAGCCGACTCGACTGTTTTAATGATGTTTCACGTGAAACTTCTTGTCGTAAAAAACGCAGCGTAGGCTGCGTTTTTTGTTTGGTTCTTCTACTGAGCTTAATGGTTAACGCTTAAGAGCGTGTCCACTCTTTTCAGCTTGGAACAGAGCGAGGTAATGGGCAAAAAAGCGCTGCATTTGTTGTTGGTTGTTTTGTTCTCCAAGTTGCCCGAGCAAATGTGCAGCGACTTCAAACGTACACAAATTACCTTGTTGTTGGTTGCGTCGCAGCTGATATTGTGAGTCCGCCGACGCAGACAATCCCATAGTAGGGATACCTTCTAACCAACGGCTCTTATTGATCATCTTGCGCGCCTCTTGCCAGGTGGCATCTAAAATAATAAACAGCGGAGTTTTGGTTTGTTGCTGGCTTTGGAGTACCACATGTTCGAGTGTGATACTTTCTTCACAGGGGAAGAGCAACACCGGATACCGCGACGGATCAGCTAATAGAGTGAGCAATTCTGCTGGTGGCTGTTTGCGATCCCAGATTACTCGCTCAATGTTGAGTTGGCACTGCTCTAGTAGCTGGCCGGTATTAGTATCACGCTTCAGTTCATTCGGATGCATTAACAGCAGGATGTTGTGCTCACTGGTAAGTTTCGGCATTAGCGAGCACATACAATTGAATTGAAAACCGCAGGTTGGACACGGTTGTGACATTACAGACGAACTCCTTCGCGCACCGGGCTTATCCCATCAGAGAACAGACGCACACCACTGACTTGGTTCGGCGTTGCCGTTGGTGCCATGCTTGGGTTGAGTGGGTAGCTAACCCCAGTGTATTGCATCACGTGTTGAGCCGCTTTAGCTCCGCCACCGCTGACATTAAAAATCAGATCTCGCCAACCATGAGAGGTTTGTTGGCCGAGCATAATCGGGCTTTGCACTAGTGTAATGCGGCTATTAAATCGCCATTCCTTTTCGTGATGTTCAAATATCAGCAATGTACAGCCTCCGGAACCACACCAATCCAACTGTACCAATAGCTCTTCGTTACCATCGCTGTTGAGGTCGTAAGTTAGCCAACGGTGTTGGTTATTGTTGGGGGTGGTTTGATGGATAAAGAAGTAGTTGCGCACCGCGGCATCTACTTTTGAATCAAACTCTGCACTAGAAGGGACGTCAGCACTACCGATGGGGTTGTTGGTGCGTTTTTCGGCTGGTTGCATGATGCCTTCATCACGAACGGTGGCAGGATAAAGGACTAAACCACCATCGGCGATTGGGTATACTAAGTTACCGACTTTTTCTTTGGTCGCTTTGAGCTGATTGCCTTCTCGAGTAAACAGTCGCTCTGACATTAGCCTTTGCTGTTGATGATGCGTCATGACAACTTGAACCTGAGACGGACTTAACTGTTGCCAGTAACCACGCTCGATTAATGGTGCTTGTCCATTGGCGTAACGGTATTTTGTTGTGGCGCTATGGTCTGGGTTTAAGGTCATTTGTACTTCAAAGCCTTGTGATTGGGTTGAGGTCGCGACATAGGTATTAGCCCAGCCAAGCGTTGCATCGACGTTTGCAGCCATACCACAACCTTGATACGTCTCGCCATCATGTTTTAGTGTTGCTTTCCAGCCATACAAAGAATCGCTCATTGTGTCTGAGCAGAGGTTTTCTGTTAAGCGAAGCTCACCATCTTGTAGTTGATAAGTGCGCTGGCGAGGTTGAAGCTGACTGCTTTTAATCGCTAATTTTGTGGTTTGTTTGCCGATTTGCTGGAATGTTAGTCCATTAGCCTCAAAGCTTGCCGACCAAGAAGGCTCATTACCAAACACGCGAGTTGGTTTGTTTGGTTGCTGACAACGGTTTGGATTTTCCGTTGTGAGGAAGTTCACTTGTTCCACGACAAAGTTAGCATCGAAATCAGCAGAAAACCCATCGATGCCCGGTGGGTTGAGGTGGCCGATAACCTCGCCATACATAGTCTGGTAAGGCTCGTTATTTAACTGAATTGCTTGTTGCATTTGCTGTGGTGATAGTTGCAACCAATATTGCTTGTCGCTGCCACAAGGCATGATGTATTGGCTCTCGTGACCGACGATCACTTTTCCGCGCAGCATAAAAGTTTGAGGTTGAATGGTTTCAGGCTTATCTAAGGTTGCTGGTGGAGAGGTTGGGTCAGCGGCACCAGATTGTGGCGACTGTGAACTACATGCTTGCAGAACCAGCAGGGTGGCAAGCGCCACTGGGTTTTTCAAAGCCTTCATGTTATATCTTCCTCATTATTGTTACTCAATCGGCATCGGATGGCATTATGGCATATTGGTTATTTAAAACTGAACCAGATACCTTTTCTATTGACACGCTTCGAACCCAAAAGGTTTCATGTTGGGAGGGAGTTCGTAATTATCAGGCGCGCAATATGATGCGTGACCAAGTGAAGGTGGGCGATTTAGTCCTGATTTACCACTCTTCTTGTAAACATGTTGGCGTGGCAGGTATTGCTAAAGTTGTGAGAGAAGCCTATCCCGATCATTTCCAATTCGATCCCGAAAGCGATTATTACGATCCAAAGTCAGACCCAGACAACCCGCGTTGGATTATGGTGGATGTCGAGTTTGTACGTAAAACGGCGCGAGTGATTCCGTTGTCGGTGATGAAAGCGATGCCAGAACTTGAGAACATGCCGTTGGTGAAACGTGGAAATCGCTTGTCGATTATGCCCGTGACAGAAGAAGAATGGGACGCGATTCTTGGCAAAGAGAAGCTGCCAAGTCAGCGATAAAAGAAAAGGGCTGCGAATGTGCAGCCCTTCATAATTTGGAGTATTGAAGCTTACAGCAAGTGTTCTTGTAGGTAGTGTGCAACCGCATCTTCCGCATTGCTGCCAATCACTTCATTATTTGGTAGAGCTTTCATCACTTTTTCGTGTGATGTACCCATAACTAGCCCTTTACCTGCCATCGACAGCATTTCTACGTCATTCATGCCATCACCAAATGCTACGCAGTTTTCTAACGTCAGGTCGAGTTTTTTCGCTACCGCTTCAAGAGCATGGCCTTTAGACACGCCAGCGCTCATTACTTCCAAACACCAAGGCGTTGAAAATGCGATGTTCAGCTTATCACCAAACTGCTCACGTAGTTTGTTTTCAAATACGACCAAACGTTCGTGGTCTTCTCCTGGATGCGTGAAGAAAACTTTCGCAATACCGTCAGTTGGGGCGTGGTCTTCATCAAATAAGACGTAAGTGAATTCATCGTGGAAGTCACGTAACGTTTCATCATCCTTGTTCATCAACCAGCTATCATTTTGATACATGTGAATAAGTATTTCTTGATCATGTTTGATCGTGTCGATCACGCCTTGTACCAGTTCCGCAGGGACATTCTCGCTGTACATTAGCTGATCTTCCTGGTCATGCACTCGGGCACCATTCGACGTGATCATATAAGCTGGAATGCCAACTTGGCGACGGATGCTCGCAACGTCTACGTGGTGACGGCCGGTTGCAAAGACAAAGGTATAACCCTTTTCATGCAGCGCTTTTAGCGTCTCTTTTGAGTAAGCACTGAGCTGATGGTTTGGTGCGAGTAACGTGCCATCCAGATCAGAGGCAACGATTTTGGTGATCTCTTTGCAAGGTAGCGATGTGCTCATGAAGTCCTCGTAAACGGTTTGGATAGTGTGGAACAGGTGAATTGCAAACGGAGTACAGCAGACTGACTAGATCGTACTGCTCCGAATGCGGGGGAACTTGGGCCCGTAGCACTATGCGGTTAAACACTGTGTCAAAGTAGCCAAGTTCAAGCAGTGTACGCCAAAATGAGGATGAAAAAGAGGGTAAATCGATGTGTAGACATTTCCTCTTTAATCTTAGTCGTGAAATGGTCGCCTAGAGTTCTTATTGTGCTTGTTCGTTTGATGGCGATTTAGGGTCATTCATAAAGCGGAAAATCGCATCGAGCGCTTGATTACGATACTTGTCGGTCTCGAACAAGATTTCATGCTGTGCGCCTTCGATGGAAAGCAGCTCCGCGTGCGGGTTGGTTTTCCGCAATTTATCAATAAAACGCTTTTGCGCGAGGTTGCTAACAATCCGATCGTTTCCGGCTTGGATTAGGATTACTGGTATTTTGACTTGGCGAGTTAATAAAAAGCACTGCTTAGCGGCCATGAGCCCTTGCCAAACCCAGCGAGTGCTTGGCCCACCGACTTGCAGTTCCGGTTTTTCCGTATATAGGTTTCGGAACCATTGGTAGCGGCCGTAACTTTGGCTAAGTGGGTTATCTTCAAAGGGCTTAGGGAAGTAGGCCTGATGTCCTGGTGCATAGCGTGGCAAAGTCGATACCGCTGACATAATTTGTGTGACCGGAATCGCTATTGGTGATAGGTACCATGGCAGGTTAATGCCAAACATGGGCGCACTTAGAATCAAACCAGTAAAAGGGTGTTCTGGGTGAGTTTGCAGGTAACGTGTGGCGATCGCGCCGCCCATAGAGTGCGCGATGATGAAGCATTGTTGATATTCGCTAAGGTCGTGTTTTTTTACGACGATGTCCATATCATCAATATAATCAGTAAAGTCATAGACGTGACCCATATCTGAGTCAGATAATAAACGATCTGATAAACCTTGTCCGCGGTGGTCAAAGGAATAGACATCGAAACCTTGGCGGTAGAGATCGTAAAACAGCTCTTGGTATTTCCAGGAAGACTCAATGCGTCCATTTACGATGAGCACGGCTTTTTTATGCTCTGGGTTGGTTAGCTTGCACCAGTAAATGTTCTTTTTCTCAGTCCCTTTAACAAAGCCCTCTTGGCGAGTTTGCCAAAGTGCTGCGATCGGACCACCAATTGCTTGCTCAAATAATGTCTCTTGAGTATAAGTCAAAGGTGAATGGTTAGTCGCCATTAGTTGATTACCTGAAGATACGTTGTTTACGCGATGTATCATCGAAGAATTAGTGAGGAAATGCAATGGATACCCATGTCTGGTTAGCTTATGTAGTAACAGCAATCGTTTTTAGTTTGGCTCCGGGCTCTGGCACGGTGAACTCAATCAGTAATGGTTTGAGTTACGGTACCCGTAAATCACTGGGTGCCATTATTGGCTTACAAATTGGTTTAGTTATCCACATCGCGCTGGTGGGGGCGGGTATTGGTGCGCTTGTCGCGCAGTCAGCAACCGCATTTTCTGTCATTAAATGGGTTGGTGCCGCTTATCTGGTTTGGTTGGGGATTCAGAAATGGCGCGATACATCAAGCTTAGTCGCAGCTGAAAACCACAACGAGATGTCAGGCACGGCGCTGTTGTACAAGGCAGTGTTAATTAACCTCACCAACCCTAAATCGATTGTTTTTCTGGTGGCGTTGTTCCCGCAGTTTATTGACCCGGCAAAAGACCAAATCACGCAACTGTTGGTGCTTGGCGTCACTACGGTCGTGATTGATGCGTGTGTAATGTTGGGTTACACGAGCTTGGCAGCACAAATGGGACGCTTTATTCGCTCCGATAAAATCATGGGAAAAATAAACAAAGTATTCGGTTCAATGTTCATGGGTTGTGGTGCATTATTAGCAGCTGCAAAGTCATAAGCCATTTATAGGTCCTTCTTTAGCATGAATACAACGTATGTCGCTCGCCAGCCGATCTTTAACCGAAAAAGACAGACGCTGGGTTATGAATTGTTGTTTCGAGACGGGGAGAGTAACGCATACCCTTCACATATTGATTCAAATCGAGCGACATACCGACTGATCGTCGAAAACTTCCTATCACTGGGTACTAACCCAGTGATTGCCTCTTCAAGATGCTTTATTAACTTTCCTCATCAAAGCTTGGTGCGACGTTTGCCGCGCAGTTTGCCGAAAAACAAAATTGTCATCGAAGTGTTGGAAACGTGCCAACCTACGGATGAGCTTCTTGATGCGATTCGTGAGTTTTATCGAGAAGGTTACTTGATCGCTTTGGATGACTTCACCCTAACACCAGAATGGCGTCGTTTTTTGCCATATGTGCATATTGTGAAGCTCGACATTATGGCGATGGGGCTCGAAAAGGCCTGTGAACTGGTCAAAACACACCTTGCCAAACGCGTCAAATACCACTTTTTAGCAGAACGTGTTGAAACCGCAGAAGAGTTTGAGCAAGCGAAAGCGGCTGGCTTTAAATTTTTCCAAGGTTATTTTTTTAGCAAGCCACTCGTCTCGCAGACTAAATACGTCAGTCCTGAGCAAGTGTTGGCATTGCAACTGTTTCGTGAAGTTTGTGCTCCTGAGCCTGACTTTACTCGTATCGAGTCCATCATTACGCAAGATGTCGCGTTGTCATATAAATTATTGCGTTTTGTAAATACGCAAGCGCCGAATTTGGCTGTCGAAATCAGCTCTTTTCGTCAGGCATTGATTTATCTTGGCCAGGATAACCTTAAGCAGTTTGTCTCTTTGGTTGTGGCATCGTATATCTCCAGTAACAAGCCTCGAGAGCTGTATCACCTTTCATTGCAACGAGCTCAATTTTGCCAATTGATGTCGCGCTATCAGCCATTCTCTCACCTCAACGAGCAAGGTTTCATGGTTGGTTTGCTGTCGATTCTAGATGCGCTGCTGGATCTTTCGGTGGAATCTTTAGTTAGGCAGTTACCGCTTAGTCATTCAGTACAACAAGCGCTATTACATCGCAAAGGGGTTTATGGTGCACTTATTTCCCTCGAAGAGTGCTACGAGCGTGCCGATTGGTCAGGGGTTGAAAAAATCACGATGCAATTGGGGTTGCCTTTAGAGGAAGTGAAGCTCTCCTTAGGTGAAGCGGTTCGCTGGAGTCAAAGCATCGCGACTGCATAATTTCTGGTCTTATCTTTTATCTCTTTGAATCTCTCTCTTTACAATCAAGCTGTTCGTTAGATGTGAAACTTTTATGACGATGGGCGGTTTCCTCTTGACGATATATCTTAATTAAATAAACATATACGCATATCCATATATAGGTATGTTCATTATGCTTCCACATCAGTTTTTTAAGCTGTTATCCGATGAAACACGCGTACGTTGTTTAATGCTCGTGGCCCGTGAAGGTGAAACTTGCGTTGGTGATTTGGCGTTTGCTCTGCAAGAGAGCCAGCCGAAAGTTTCTCGTCATCTTGCTCAGTTACGGTCCAGTGGCATCTTGGTGGATAAACGCCAAGGGCAATGGGTGTATTACGAGTTATCACAGCAATTACCAGGTTGGATGCGAAAGTTAATTGAAGACTTAGTGGCATCAAACTGTTTGAAGCAGGAATACCAAGACGACATCACACGCTTACACGATAAAAGTCGTGAGGCTTGCTGTTAACAGCGAATAGAGATTCAAGGTAGAAGATTAGAGGGTAAAACTATGACAATTAAAGTAGGAATTAATGGCTTTGGCCGAATTGGTCGCTTAGCGCTGCGAGCGGCATTTGATTGGCCAGAATTGGAGTTTGTGTTAATCAACGATGTCGCAGGTGACGCCGCTACGCTTGGTCACTTATTAGAATTCGATTCAGTGCAAGGTCGTTGGCATCATGGAGTTCAGGTCGAAGGCAGTGAGCTCGTCATCAACGGCAAGCGTGTCGCCACGACTCAACAACGCGATATCGATGCGGTGAACTGGTCTGATTGTGATGTTGTGATTGAAGCGACAGGCGTACATCGCAAAACATCATTCCTAAACAAATACCTAGAGCAAGGCGTGAAACGTGTCGTGGTAAGCGCACCTGTGAAAGAAGAAGGTATCGCGAACATTGTGGTGGGCGTGAACGACCATATTTTCGACCCTGAAAAACATCGTATCGTGACAGCAGCTTCGTGTACGACTAACTGTATCGCACCTGTGGTTAAAGTCATTCATGAGAAATTGGGTATCGAACAATCTTCTTTTACGACCATTCACGACCTGACGAATACGCAAACTATTTTGGATGCGCCACACAAAGATCTACGCCGTGCAAGAGCATGTGGCATGAGCCTTATCCCGACCACGACGGGTAGCGCGAAGGCGATTGTCGAAATTTTCCCAGAATTAAAAGACAAAATTAATGGTCATGCGGTTCGCGTGCCTCTAGCAAACGCATCGTTAACAGACATCATTTTTGATGTGAAGCGTGATACCACAGCAGAAGAAGTGAATGCACTGTTAAAAGAAGCATCTGAAGGTGATTTGAAAGGCATCCTTGGCTTCGAAGAGCGTCCTTTAGTTTCTATCGATTATAAAGGCGACCAACGTTCAACCATCGTTGATGCGCAATCAACCATGGTTGTGGGTTCTCGTATGGTTAAGATTTACGCTTGGTACGATAACGAAATGGGTTATGCAACGCGCACAGCAGAGCTGGTTCGTAACGTTGGTTTGGCTTAAAAGGGGGTCACAATGTCTCATCCTACATGGCAATTAGATTTGGACTCCGGTGCTTTAATCTTAACACCGTGCCCAGGAACGAAAGGTGTCGATTTGCATGCGTCGTTAGAACAGTTGAAAGAGCAGGGTGTTCAAGCGGTCGTTACTGCATTAGATGATAGTGAATTAGCTGCGAAGAATGTCTCTGCATTGGGTGAAGCCACTCAGCAACTGGGTATGAAATGGTTCCAGATCGAGATTGAAGACGACTGCGCACCAAATGAAGAATTTGCGACGAAGTGGCAACAAGCCAGTCCGGAACTGCACGCGATTCTTGCTCAAGGTGGCAAAATTGCGATGCATTGCATGGGTGGTTCGGGGCGCACAGGTTTGTTCGCTGCTCACCTACTCCTAGAAAAGGAATGGCAGTTAGAAGATATCGTGCGAGAAGTACAGGCATTGCGCCCTGGTGCATTTACAAAACCTGTGCAAGTTGAGTACATCGAACGCGTGGCTCAAGACGCTTGATCAGCTTAAATAGCTTTTGGTTCATTATGATCCAAAAGCTAAATTCAAGCTTCTTCAGGATACGACTGTTTACAAAAAATGCCATTAATATTAACTAATGCATTGTTTTTAAGGTGTATTTTGCTTTTTATTGATGTTGGGGCATTTTTTGAAAATCACAGCAACATTGTATTGGTCAATGTTGCTGTACAGGTTAGGAAGTATTTAGAACATGATGATCTAAATGCTTCTATCGCTGTACATATGAGGTCAATATGATTTCTCAATTAAGCAAAAGTATTCGTCAGTACATGTTAGTGACGTTTAACTATTGGAACTTTACGGTGACCGATGGCGCACTGCGTATGCTAGTGGTGCTCTATTTTCATGATTTAGGTTATTCCACGTTAGCTATTGCCTCACTGTTCCTTTTCTATGAATTTTTTGGTGTGGTGACAAACCTAGTTGGTGGTTGGTTGGGCGCAAGGTTAGGCCTAAATAAAACCATGAACATTGGTTTAGCGATGCAAGTGTTTGCGTTGCTGATGCTCGCAGTACCAAATGCATGGCTGACCATTCCTTGGGTGATGGCAGCGCAAGCTCTGTCGGGGATTGCCAAAGATCTGAACAAAATGAGTGCTAAGAGCGCGATTAAAACGCTAGTACCAGACGAACAGCAAGGTGCGCTCTACAAATGGGTAGCGATTTTAACTGGCTCGAAGAATGCACTCAAAGGAGCGGGCTTTTTTGTTGGCGGCTTGCTGCTGTCTTGGGTGGGTTTTCAAAACTCGATGTTTATTATGGCGGGTGTACTTACATTAGTGTTTGTTTGCAGCATGATCTGGCTAGAAGCGGACATGGGTAAAGCAAAGAGTAAACCTAAGTTTCGCCAAATATTCTCCAAGTCTGAATCGATAAACATTTTATCCGCAGCACGCATGTTCTTGTTTGGTGCTCGTGATGTGTGGTTTGTCGTTGCTCTGCCTATTTATCTTGGTAGCGTGTTTGGCTGGGATCACTTGTGGGTTGGTAGCTTTCTCGCAGCGTGGGTCATTGCTTATGGGTTTGTGCAAGGCTTTGCGCCGCGTATTACTGGCAAAGCGCAAGGTCGTGTGCCTGATGGTAGTGCAGCATTGGTGTGGGCAGGAATCCTAGCGTTAATTACGGCTGGTATTGCTTATGGTGTGCAAATCGGTTGGCAGCCTGAATTGGTGATTGTGGTAGGTTTGATGATTTTTGGCGCTGTGTTTGCCATTAACTCTTCGCTGCACTCGTACTTGATAGTGAGCTACGCTAAAGGCGATGGCGTCTCGTTGGATGTCGGTTTTTACTACATGGCCAATGCGATGGGACGTTTGATTGGCACGGTATTATCGGGTTGGATCTACCAAGAGGCTGGTCTTGCAGCGTGCTTATGGGTTTCTTTTGCTTTCTTGGCACTGACGACGCTGATTTCAATTAAGTTGCCAAAAGCTGATGTTGCTACTGCGTAACTATCCCCAGTATCGCTATCTGTAGATGGTATAAATGGCTCCAAATCGGAGCCATTTTTGTTTCTTATGCGCCGTTTGCTGTAATCAGATTGTGTCGGTTTGGCATCGAGAGTGAATACTGATGCTTGGTTTTTGGTTCTCGTTAAGTGATTAGAGTGGTGATGAAATCCCCGTTGTAGGTCATTGTTGAGTTAAAAATAAGCAAAAACAGATTGTTAACCATTTCACTGGTTGAGATTTACCCTATGCTATAAACGATAAGCGACTCAAAGTAGGGAAAGGTATGAGAGAAAGGGTTCTGTTTTTTGATTTATTGCGCTGCTTCGCAGCGGTAGCAGTGATCGCCATTCACGTCTTGGCACCGTATCGAAATGAGTTAGGAGTGATTCCATTTGACCAATGGCTGACAGCGGTAGGCGTGAATAGCGTAACCCGCTGGGCAGTGCCAGTTTTTATTTTGATCACCGGAGCGCTAATGCTCAGTGACACTCGACCATTTGACGGTAAGTATTATATCAAAAGGCGTTTGGGCAAAGTTTTAGTTCCATTTCTTATTTGGTCGATGTTTTATGCATACCTTTCAGGTTGGACTTCTCAAGGCTTTGATTTTGAAACCGTAAAAGAGGTATTAAGCAATAGCCCATTCCACGCAACGTATTACCATCTCGGCTTTTTCTATTACTTTATACCACTGTATTTTGTGATTCCGCTGTTTCAATGGATGGTACGCAACGTGGATGACAACGTCTTGTATACCTATCTCGCATTTTGGCTTTTCACCAGCACACTGTTCTTGTTCAAGATTGATGGCCCTTGGAGTAATCAGATGTGGCTTTATATGGGTTACCTTCCACTGGGGTATGTTTTATTTCAAAAGGTACCTTTGAATCGCTCTATGGTGACCTTATTTGTTGGGCTAGGACTCGTGGCGTTGGCAGTGACCTTTACGATGGTTGTGACAAATAGCTTAGAGGCGGAGAAGTATACGGTTGGGCGCTGGCTCTCTTATAAAACACTGAATGTGATTCTAGCGGCTTCGATGATTTTTATGATCGGGCGTTACTTTGGTGAAGGCTTATCACCAAAAGTACAAAAAGTGGTCAGTGTGATCAGTCAGCACAGCTTGGGGATTTACTTACTTCACCCTATTTTCTTATGGCCGATGAAAGAGTTCGGTTGGTACACAGGACATCCTGCGTGGGTGATTCCAGTCTGGATCGTTCTAAGTGGAGCTGGAGCCTTGGCGATGAGCTATCTCTTTTCTCGTTCTGCCAAGACTCGTTGGTTGCTGCCTTAACGTTTGATAGCGAAGTGAAGGAACTTGTTGCCGCGATAGGTCAGTGTTCCCTTATCTCCAGGGTTGAGTGCATGGTAGTAATGCACTCCAATTTGGAATTCACGCTTTGGACCGATAGAACCACGTTGAACGTAAATCCAATACTCTTGATCGTCTTGACCTGGTGGTGCGTTTGGTATGTCTATCGCTTGTTTATCTAAAACCGTTACCTGCGCGCTTTGCTCTGGAGCGTCTTCGCCCACATAGTGCTTACTATAAAAACGGAAAAACACCCACGCGCCCAAGGCAATAAGGGCGAATAGGGCGACAATAAGTGAGATTGGCATATTAACCTCCAATGTTTTATCGGGTTCCATTCTACAGAACTCGCTGACGAAACGATGAGTTGAGGTAGCTTATTCATAATCTAATGAAAGGGATATGGAGATTATTCGGCGCACTTCACGATTTATCTTAATGATGCACGATGAAATCGTCGCTTCATCTGCAAGCGAAGTCACTAAAGCTGAACGAAGCGGCTTTCACTTGTTAGGCTATATGAGCTCAAGGGCACAAATTGAAAGTAAAATTGCACTTAACGGCTCGAAAAAGCTCTAAATTTATAGAAGAATAAAAATAATGAACATAGGAAGGGTCTGGTAAGGAGGGTTACGATGTCAGATATTGAAAAAGTAGTCATGCGTACCCGAACGATCGAAAAACTTTTGCGTACTCAGTACCATGCAGAAGGGAAAGGGTTGCACCAACTTATTAATAGTTGTGAAGAACGTTTACCGCATGACGTGATAGCAAAGCTTCGATTCATCGCAACCGTGCGTAACAAAGTGGTGCACGAAGACGATTACAAGCTGGATGATCGTAAAGGCTTTATGGCGGCATGTGATGCTTGTGAAAAAGAGCTGACACCAAGAAGCTCTCGCTTTATTTGGCGTACAGCAATTTTGCTAATGACGTTGATTACGCTGGCCGCTCTTGGTTTCTACTATATGCACTGGGATATTTTATCTAAGCACATTCAGTAGAGCTATACAGATAAATAAAAAAGGACGCATTTGCGTCCTTTTTTATTTTAAATCATTGGTTTAGTACATCATTGGCAGTGTCATTAAACCCACAACCACTGCAATCATAACCAGCCCTTGTTTTTGAGAAGATGAAATCATAACACTACCCCTTAATCTTTGATGAACTCGATGAATTTAATATAGCACTGTTTTTGGGGTTTGATCAACATATGCTCGTTAATCTTTTCAAAAACCACACTTAACTTGTCTGGTTTTACGTGATTCTGACTAATGAAACTATGTTTTTTGTGCTGTATTTAAAGTGTTCACATTGTTTTATTTCTAGCCTTTTTTGTTTTAAGTGTATGATTTTATAATATTAAATGGTTTGTGATGTTGGCTTTGTAATTGTTTTTTGTTTCGAATGGTATGTTGGGTGTTTATTTTGCCTGTATTTCTCAAAAATTGAGAAAATTAAAAAATGTGCTATGAGGTTGCATCGTCAAATCGAAAGCATGGAGTGAGATTTTCTTACCTTATGAGAAAATATGGGCTTCAAAAGAGTTTAGTGATTTTATGGTTTATGAAGTCCGCACTTTTATCTGTTATTGAAATTATGGTTTTATTTATCATTGACTTACTTTTCTTGTCTGATGTTTTTTTTACTGAATTAAGGTCGGTTTTCTTAGTTTTTACCCCTAGTCATCAGTAGTTTCTCCTCTCTTAGGGCGCTACTAAGACTATTTTCTATTTTGTGTCTGTTATTTATTCTTGTTGCCTGCATTACATACATCCTGGTGGTTTAATCGTCAGTTTGTGAAGTGGCGGCTTACCTGGAGCACTTATCTGTTTTTCAGTTAAATAGTTTTAGAAAGCGTTGGTTATTGTGTCGTGTGATTTGATGGGTTCGGCTGATGAGCAAAGCTTGGCCCCAATGTTTAGTGGCATCATTCAGGCTCATCGGCTTTATTATTACGTAGGCTGAGGGTTACAAAATGTTTCGAATCGCTAGCGAGATCCAACTTTCGTAGATTGTGTCTTTACATCAAAACTGGTCTACCTAGACTAGCGGCGAGTTTAAGTAAAAGGTGTATACTGCATGTGGAGTTGGCTGGCGATAGGGCTATCAGGTGTGTATTCCGTGTTGGGAGCAAAGCAAGCTAACCCGACACAATCCCTCGTGTTTAAAATCTTTACTCTGCTACTTCTTCTTGTGTTGGTGTTAACTCAAGGTGCATCCGCAACATATACCTACTGGATTGCGGGTGGGCTTATTGTGTCTATGGTGGCAGATACGCTGCACTCGTTTAAAACTCGTAAGCTAATCTATTTTACGGCTTATCTGGTTGCCCAGGTATGCTACAGCAAGTCATTTTGGGTGCAGCTTAATGGTGAGATTGTCTGGTGGCTGTTGGCCCTGCTGCTTGCAGCGAGTATCGTGGCGTTCTTTTTGTTGCTACCTCAACTCGACTCTCTGGTATTCCCCGTTGTGATCATGGGGATGATGCTGGTTCAACTTGCTTGGGCAGCCGGTGAAGTTTGGTTACAAGTGCCGAGTTACGCCAATGCTATCGGCTTTAGCGGAACCTTAGTTCTGATCTATTCGGCGCTGGCATACGCGATACACGGTTATCGAAAACCGATGAAACACGCCTATTTGTGGGTGAGTGGTAGTTACTTTTTTGCTCATGCCCTCATTGTTGCCTCAATCATTTACTAATTTAAGTCAAAGCAGCTCTTGAGGATTTCAGTAAACTGAACGCATTGTTCTTAATAACTGGAGTCAATAATGAGTGAAATCCATGCTCACGAGCTGCTAAACCTACTTAGAGAAACACCAATGGATCGCGAAGCCCTCACACAGCACTTTGGCGCTAGCGTTCGCTTTCACACCTGTAAACTGAATGATCTAGACTTAGATGCATTACTAGCATTTTTGCTCAAGCGCGACAAAATTCGTGAGCTTGAAGGTAAGTTTGTGGTCAATATGGCGCGAGTTTGCAATCACTAAACGGCGGCTAAGATCGAGGGTGAATATGGTGTTTTCGCCCTCAGTCATATACTCATGTTGTCAGTTTGCTATACACTGGCCGCCATTTTTTAGGTGAGGCCAGAATATGGACATTCTTTCTGCAGCGACCATGCTGTTTCTAATCATGGACCCTCTCGGTAACTTGCCGATTGTGTTGTCTATTCTCAAACATATCGATCCCAAGCGTCGTCGTAAGGTATTGATTCGTGAACTACTGTTTGCCTTACTGATTTTGATGTTGTTTCTGTTTGCAGGACAAAGCATCTTAAGTTTTTTGCATGTCCAGCCAGAAACGCTCAGCATTTCAGGTGGCATTATTCTCTTCATTATTGCGATTAAGATGATTTTCCCGAGTGCTGGCAGCATCACTGGACTGGCAGCAGGCGAGGAGCCCTTTATTGTTCCGATGGCCATTCCTATGATCGCGGGCCCTTCAGTGATTGCAGCCTTGCTTTTACTGTCTTCGCAACATCCAGAGAAAATGTTGGAAATGTCAGCATCAGTCGTAATTGCGTGGGGCGCAACATTTTTTATACTGATGTTTTATGGCTTCTTTAATCGCTTGTTGGGTGAACGTGGCTTGAAGGCGGTAGAACGCTTAATGGGCTTGTTACTGGTGATGATCTCCACTCAAATGTTCTTGGATGGTGTAAAAAGTTACATTGGGTGACGAACGACACGCAGAAAAAAAGCCGCTCACAAGAGCGGCTTTTTCGTATCTGAGCGATTACATCATGTGTTTACGACGAATATCGAGTAGGGCAAAAATACCAAAAATCAGGATTGAATATTTTTCCCAACTGCTCATTTTTATTTTGTCGCCAAATGCACCAATGAAGATGGCCATTTGTAAACCGTGCATGATGAACAAAAAAGCGGTCATGATGTATAGCGCAATCGCGGCATTGCCGGGAAAGGGCATAAAAATATTTAGGATTAATACTAACCAAACAAAGGCGATAGCCGCTTTGGCCAGCATAATTAGTGCTTTCATTTAAGTGTCCTTTTAAATCGAGGCGTTATGCGGAGGTACGTTCGTACAGACGATAGCTCACTTGGCCTGCTGTTTTTTCTCGATGTAATTGCCAGTTTTCTGGTAAGTCGGCAATATTGAGTTCTTTTTCTGTTTCAATATAAATCATCGCATCTTCCGCGAGCCAGCCATTTTGTTCTAGCAGAGCCACGGTCTCATCCAATAGACCTTTGCGAAACGGTGGGTCAATAAACACCACATGGTGAGCAGAACCCGGTTGCTTCAAAAAACTCAGTGCGTCGGTATTTACCACTTGGATGTTGTTCGCGTTAAGAGAGGCAACATTCTTTTGTAACTGTTGGAAAGCTTGTGGGTTTAGCTCAACCATGGTCACTTGCTCTGCTTGGCGCGAAGCTGACTCAAATCCCAAGCCGCCAGAGCCAGCAAACAAGTCGAGACATTTTGCCTGTGGTACATCTTGAGCTAACCAGTTAAACAGCGTTTCTTTGACGCGATCTGTCGTGGGGCGTAAGCCTTCAGCATCGTGTACAGGAAGTTTTCTGCCTCTCCATAAGCCACTAATAATGCGAACAAAGCCCGTTGTTGGCTTTTTTTGTGATGAGTTTTGCTGGCGACGTCTTACCATAGATTTTTTGACCGCTAATAAAGTGATACTATATCTAATCGCCCAAGCAATGAGCTTGGAGCTTGGATACAGCCCAGAATATTCAAGATGACAGAGTGTAACACTAATAAGATTAGAATTACCTAATCGGAAAGTTTTCAGAACTTTGTCATTAGCCTTTTTTAGACAGATAATAATCTTGTCAAAAAAGAGTCATTAATAGATAAAAGAACAATCTAGGATAGCCCCAGATGACGGAAAAAAAGAAGCGCGGATTACTTTCGTGGCTAGGTTTTGGTGACGAAGAACAAAGCCCAAAACCAAAAACTGAAGAAACAGTAAAAGAAGAAGCAGTGGAAGCGCCTTCTGAAGAGCAGCAAACCGAAGCGGTTGCTGAGCAAGCGGAAGCAACGCCAGAACTTGAAGAAGAAGCGAAACAATCAGAGGCTGCCCCAGCAGAAGCAGAAGCAGAAGCAGAAGCAGAAGCAGAAGAGCCAGAAGTCGTATCGGCCGCGCCTCGTGTTCAAGAACAAGAAAAGCCAACAGAAAGCTTTTTTGCTCGTCTTAAACGCAGCCTAAGCCGAACAAAAGCAAATATTGGTGCTGGCTTCTTCGGTCTGTTCAGCGGTAAGAAAATCGATGAGGACTTATTTGAAGAGCTAGAAGAGCAACTGCTTATTGCTGATGTGGGCATGAATACCACAACAAAAATTATCAACAACCTGACAGAAAAAGCCACACGTGGCGATCTGAAAGACGGCGAAGCCCTTTATGGTTTGTTGAAAGAAGAAATGGCTGAGATTCTTTCTAAAGTCGAACAGCCACTAGAAATCGATAGCAACAAAACGCCTTACGTCATCTTGATGGTGGGTGTAAATGGCGTGGGTAAAACCACGACCATCGGTAAGCTAGCGAAGCAGTTCCAAACTCAAGGCAAAAAAGTGATGCTTGCAGCGGGCGATACTTTCCGTGCCGCAGCGGTTGAGCAGTTACAAGTGTGGGGTGAACGTAATAATGTTCCTGTGATTGCTCAACATACTGGCGCAGACAGTGCCTCTGTTATCTATGATGCGATTGAAGCGGCAAAAGCACGTGGTGTGGATGTGGTGATTGCTGATACAGCAGGTCGTCTACAGAACAAAGCGAACCTAATGGAAGAGCTGCGTAAGATTGTACGTGTGATGAAGAAAATTGATGACTCTGCACCACATGAGATCATGCTAACGCTTGATGCAGGTACAGGACAAAATGCCATTAGCCAAGCGAAACTTTTCAGTGATGTTGCCCCTCTAACCGGGATTACTTTGACTAAGCTGGATGGTACAGCCAAGGGCGGCGTAATTTTCGCTATCGCTGATCAGTTCGGTATTCCAATTCGTTACATTGGTGTGGGTGAAGGTATCGAAGACTTGCGTCCATTTGAAACTCAAGAGTTTATTGACGCACTGTTTAGTCGTGAAGAATAAAAAGAGTTAGAGGAAATCAACGGTGATCAAATTTCAGCAAGTAAGCAAAGCTTACCGAGGTGGTCGACAAGCACTGCAAAAAGTCGATTTTCACCTGAGGCGCGGTGAAATGGCGTTTTTAGGCGGACATTCCGGGGCTGGTAAAAGTACCTTGCTGAAATTGATCTGCGCGATAGAGCGACCAACCGATGGCAAAATCCATTTTAATGGTCACGACATCACGCGTATTCCAAGCAAAGACATCCCTTTTTTGCGCCGCAATATTGGGATTGTTTTTCAAGATCATCGCCTATTGATGGATCGCAGTGTGTACGACAATGTCGCTCTGCCAATGCGTATCGAATCGATTTCTGAAAACGAAATCAAACGCCGTGTTTCTGCGGCGTTAGATAAAACGGGCTTACTCGATAAAGCTCGTTGTCTACCTAGTCAACTTTCTGGTGGTGAGCAACAGCGCGTCGGTATTGCCCGTGCTGTGGTTAATCGACCAACGTTGCTGGTGGCTGATGAGCCTACGGGTAACCTTGACCCAGAATTATCCAACCGTGTGTTGCGTCTATTCGAAGAATTTAACCGTGCGGGCGTGACTATCCTACTTGCCACACACGATGTGGGGTTAGTAAACACTCGCCCACAGTATCGTCATTTTGAATTGAACCAAGGCTTCCTAAGTGAGGTAGAAGACTATGGCAGGTAACAAGCACTCCCAAAAGAAGGGGAAAGGCCGTAGTGCCAAGCGTGCGAATACCGATGGTTTTTTCTCTGTCCACGCAAAACAAGCTAAATCCTCTTTTAGCGCCTTATGGCAACGACCACTAGGCAACATTCTGACCCTAGCGGTCATCTCCATGGCACTTGCCATGCCAGCTTGTTTGTATCTATTGGGGAAAAACGTTGCGGGGGCAGCGGAAGATGTCGCTTCTCCTTCACAAGTTAGTGCTTACTTAGTTGAAGGCATGCCGGATGCGCGAGTGATGGTTCTCAAAGATCAAATTGAAACTTGGCCTTTGGTAAAAGAGGTAGAATATATTTCACCGCAACAAGGTCTATCTGATTTAAGCCAATATGCAGGGTTCGACCAAGCTATCAGTCTTTTAAGTGGCTATGCGCTACCTGGTGTGTTGGTGATTACGCCAGATTCGGAGCTAAAAAGTGATATTCAGTCATTAGCCAAAGACGTTCGAGAGCAACAAGATGTGACCGACGTGAGACTTGACGAAGACTGGCTGGCGCGTCTTGATGCCATCAAAACTCTCGCGAGTATTATTGTCATTACCCTGACAGTGCTGATGCTCGGTGCGGTATTTTTAATCGTTGGCAATACATTGCGATTTAATGTGTTGGCGAATAAAGAAGAGATTCAAACCATGAAACTGATCGGTGCGACGGACAGTTTCATTCTGCGCCCTTACTTGTACACAGGCATGTGGTTTGGCGTGTTAGGTGCCACTATTGCGTGGTTGGTAACGGCTTTAGTGACCATTGTCATGAATAGTGCGGTGGAAGACCTTGCTGCGTTGTACGATAGCCAGTTCCGCCTGATTGGTCTAAATTGGGATGAATCTTTGTTATTAATCATCATTGGGAGTCTTTTGGGATGTATTGCGGCGCGTTTTTCTGCGCAACGACATTTAAAAGAAATTGAACCAGTTTAAGTGATGGCGGTCTTATTACTTGGATTTCATTAGCACTAGCTAATTTTGAACCCTTGCTTAGACCAAATGTTTATGGATAATTGCTTCCCCTTCTTGAAACTTGTTCATTTTGAGTTCAAGATATCGAAGCTAAATTGCAATGTAATGCTCCAGATCAGAGATTGATGAGGAATTGAATGACAAAAGAAGCGTATCCGATGGCTCTAGTCACGCAAGATAGCCTTGATAGCTATATTCGCTCAGTAAACAGCTACCCAATGCTGACTGCAGACGAAGAGCGTGAGCTGGCAGAACGATTACACTATAAAGGTGAGATTGAGGCTGCAAAAGGTCTAATTCTTTCGCACCTACGATTCGTTGTTCACGTTGCTCGTGGTTACTCTGGCTACGGTTTGCCAATGGCGGATCTTGTGCAAGAGGGTAACATCGGTCTAATGAAAGCCGTTAAGCGTTTTAACCCAGAAGTAGGGGTTCGCTTGGTTTCTTTTGCTGTCCACTGGATCAAAGCAGAGATCCACGAATACGTGCTACGTAACTGGCGTATCGTGAAAATTGCGACCACTAAAGCGCAACGTAAATTGTTCTTCAACCTGCGTAAGTCGAAAAAGCGCTTGGGTTGGTTTAACAACGGTGAAGTGGAAACCGTTGCGCGCGAGTTAGGTGTTGAGCCTTCTGAAGTTCGCGAGATGGAATCACGCTTAGCGGCGGTGGATTCAACCTTTGATATGCCAACTGATGAAGACGACAGTTCAAACGCTTACACAGCGCCGATGCTATACCTAGAAGACAAATCGTCTGATGTGGCCGACAACATTGAAGCCGCCAACTGGGAAATGCACACCAACAATCGCTTGGGTCATGCATTAGCGAGTTTGGATGAGCGTAGTCAGCGCATCGTGCGTTCTCGTTGGTTAGATGATGAGAAAGCAACATTGCAAGACTTAGCTGATGAGTTCGGTGTTTCTGCCGAGCGTATTCGCCAGCTAGAAAAAAATGCAATGAAGAAACTAAAATTGGCCGTGGGTGAATTTTAATTTCCACTGCTAATTGAAAGTAAGATTTTCATAGAAAGCCGAGATCATGTGATCTCGGCTTTTTTATTGTCGATCGAAAATCGATAGCGTTTGCGATCTGGATTTTATGTGCTACCTGTGTATAACTCTGTGAAGTAATTATTTATCAACTGTTCGAAACCCGGACAAAATAAGGGATTCAAGCACTTTTCCATCTGGGGATAGTTATAGATATACACACAGTTAGATCAGGATCATCACTACATATTGTGGATCAAAAGATCCAAATACACTTTATCAACGCAATTCACAGCTTTATCCACAAATGGTTGGAATGTGTACACTTTTGAAAACCCTGATTATCCATGTGTCTAAGTTTGCCGTTGGATAGGTTACAATAGCGGCAGTATACCCAAGCAGCTTCAAATATGGATTTTATGCTGTACCACGGGCGCTGATTAGTACGTTAGGTTCGAGGTTGCTTGGGTATATTAATAAGACAATGAGAAAGTAAATGGATCAGTTTAAGCATATCGATGTACAAGGTGCGCAAGCGCTGCTCGAGCAGGGTGATGCGAAGCTTGTAGATATCCGTGACCCTCAATCGTTTGCCGTTGCGCATGCGGAGTCCGCGTATCATTTAACTAACGATACGATCGTTGCGTTTATGGATGAAGTGGAGTTCGAACAACCTATTCTAGTGATGTGTTACCACGGTATTAGTAGCCAAGGTGCGGCGCAATATTTGGTTAACCAAGGCTTTGAACAGGTGTACAGTGTAGATGGTGGCTTTGAAGCCTGGCATCGAGCAGAACTACCGATAGTGAGAAATTAATGAAGAGATTGGTAACGTTAAATAATCCACGTATGGCGCAAGCCTTTATTGATTATATGGCCTCTCGCCAAATTGACATCGAAATGATGCCAGAAGGGGATGGGCAATTTGCGCTGTGGTTGACTGATAGCCAGCATGAAATAGAAGCGGAAGCCGAACTTAAGCTGTTCCTTGCTAACCCGTCTGATTCAAAATACAGCGCCGCCTCGTGGGACGTTGCCGATACTCGTAAGAGTACATTTCATTATTCCAGCCCGAGTATCATAAGCATGGTCAAAGCGAAAGCTGGCCCCATGACTTTGCTGATCATGACAGTCTGTATCATCATCTACTTGTTACAAATGTTTGGCTTTGGCAATGGCGTGTTTAAGTTGTTGCACTTCCCGGCTTTTGAGGGGCAACAATGGCAAGTGTGGCGATGGCTAAGTCATGCGTTACTGCACTTTTCAGTAACTCACATCGTGTTTAACTTACTATGGTGGTGGCAGTTGGGGGGCGACATCGAACGTCGTCTCGGTTCCGGTAAGCTATTGCAACTCTTTGTGGTGTCGGCAGCGCTTTCAGGGGCAGGCCAGTTCTATGTTGAAGGGGCTAACTTCGGCGGCTTGTCTGGCGTGGTCTATGCACTGCTTGGTTATTTGTGGATACTGGGTTACCGCTTGCCACATTTAGGCCTTACGTTACCCAAGCCAATTATCGTCTTTATGTTGGTATGGTTAGTTCTTGGTTTTGTGCAGCCATTTATGGCGATTGCAAACACCGCTCACTTAGTTGGGCTACTGTCGGGGATGGCGATTGCGCTGTTTGATTCAGGCAAGATGAAATACCAACAGCAAGCCTAAAGCAGATGAAATGAAAAGACCGCTCAAGAGCGGTCTTTTTTTATGTTCAAAACGGATTTGGGTTTATTGATAAAGGTATTTTGTAAACAACAAATCGGCAATGATGGTTTTACCTGTTTCAGGCAAAAGCGTTTCGTTGAGGGTCGTCACTAAGGTTTTGCGCAGATCTTCTCGGCCAGACAGGGACTTAATCGTATCTTCTGTTTGCTTACCCAATAATTCAATCACTGCATCGCGAATCAAAGGTTGGTGATGCTCAACAACTGATAAATCTTGTTGACTCATTACCATGATGTCGATGCGCACTTGCACATAACCTAACTTTTTGCCTTTGGTGTAAAAGTTAGTAGTGAGGTCAGGCTCTAGGGTAAAGTATGCCAACTTAGGTCCAGCTTCTTCCGTTTCAGCCCAACTTGGTGCGGCGAATAGTATGGTTAACGCAAAAATAATTTGGGCTATATAACGTTTGTACATATTTCTAACTTTTCTTTCTCTGGATCGCGATATTCGAATCGCTTCAGTCTTGATACAATGGGCCGTCTATAACAAATAACGGAACTTACGGTTACATACATTACTATGGACGGTAAGTTGTTGCTTTATTGTACGCATAAAGCCTCCAATTGAATACTAGTATGAATCAGCCAACATCACTCTATCTTGCTTCTTTATTGGAAGTAGAGTGGCAAAACCCCGAAGAATTCGAATTTCCAAATGAATTTGCCAAGCATTGGCTTGAAGAGCAAGGGTCTTTGTCACGTCGTTTAAAACAGCACTGCCAAGCGTTAACGGTAGAATTGCTACAAAATCAGATCGTCACTGCAGCGACATTAAAACAGGACGAAAGCCAGTTATTGTCCGAACAAGATTGCTTACTGAGAGAGGTAATTTTGTGCGGTGACAATAATAACTGGGTTATTGGGCGGACATTGATTCCTCGTTCAACCTTAGTTGATCAGCAGTATGATTTGGCTCAACAAGGGGATATCCCATTAGGACTAACTGTGTTTAGCGCAGATAACGTTGAGCGGGACTCTTTGCAAATGGGATGGGTAGCCGTACCAGAAGGACGTTTGTTAGCGCGACGCTCAAGGTTGTGGATGAATCACAAACCGATGCTAGTCGCCGAGTTATTCTTATCTAATTCACCAGTTTACGCTAAGGAGACAGTGTAAATGTCCGCAGAAAAAGCCAAAGCATATTGGCAACTGATGCGCATGGATCGCCCGATCGGTTCACTGTTACTGATGTGGCCAACTATTTGGGCGCTAATTATCTCAGCCCAAGGGATGCCGAGTTGGGATGTATTTATCGTGTTTGTATTGGGTGTATTCCTAATGCGTAGTGCGGGGTGCGTGATTAATGATTTTGCAGATCGCAAAGTCGACGGCCATGTAAAGCGTACTAAGCAACGTCCACTGCCATCAGGGAAAGTGACAGCAAAAGAAGCGATTGGATTATTTTTGGTTTTGGGTATCAGCTCGTTTTTGTTAGTGCTGACCATGAACCCGCTGACGATTCAGCTATCCTTCGCTGGTATTGTGTTGGCGTTCATCTATCCATTTATGAAGCGTTACACTCATATTCCACAGCTATTTTTAGGCTTGGCTTTTAGCTGGGCGATTCCAATGGCTTGGGCTGCACAAACTGGGGAATTACCATTGATTGTTTGGTTTTTGTTCCTCATTAACGCTTTGTGGACCATTGCGTACGACACTCAATATGCGATGGTAGACCGAGATGATGATCTAAAGATTGGCATTAAATCGACGGCAATTCTGTTTGGTCGTCATGACAAGCTTATTATTGGTGTGTTGCAACTGATTACACTCGCGATGCTGGTTTGGTTAGGGCAGTTCTACCAATTGGGACAAAGTTACTACTGGACCCTTTTGATTGCAGCGTCGTTGTTTGTTTATCAGCAGCACTTAATTCGTCACCGTGAGCGTGAGTTGTGCTTTAAGGCTTTCCTTAACAACAATTATGTTGGCATGGTGATAGCGATAGGGTTACTGGTCGCATTTTGGTAAGCGAAGAAATAGAAAAAGGCATCCGATTGGATGCCTTTTTTCTTATTGGACGAAGGTAAAACGGTTACGACCGAAGTTGGTGAATACTCTCTTCTATCGTCAGTTTCACTTCTGGATAAAGCAGAGTGAACAGTAGCCGTGCAAATTGCTGCGTTTTCTTCGTGTCACAGTTACCATCGTTATCGAGGTATTTTTGCTGTTTGAGCGTATTGAACATCGCGGTAAACACACCTTTATCGAAGAATTCTGGCGCATTAATACCGTGCAAACGCCCTAGGCGTTGAGCAATATCTTGGCTCTTCTGCTCTAGGTCCGATTTACCCAGCTCAGGGTAAGCAACAAGCAAGTTCATCGCGATAGAGTAGCGTTGCAGCGTTTCAGTTATCGTACGACCTAGCAGAACCAAAGGCTGGTTGTTCGATTGATTGATCTCTAGCTTATCACCATCAAGACTAATCATTTTCTGATCGGCAAATTCATGCAGTGTTTTAACGACCAATTCATCTAACTCGTCTTCTTGGTAACTTAAGAACAGCTCTTTCTTCAAGAATGGGTAGATTTGCGCGACATTCGCTTGAATCTTGGCTACCGAAAGGTTGCGCTGACGAATGAGCATTTGGGCAATTAATGACGGCAGAGCGAACAAGTGAATGATGTTGTTGCGATAGTAAGTCATCAGGATCGATTGGCTACGGTCCAGCGAAATGATGTCACCCATGCTATCGGTTTCAATCACGAACTTATCAAGCGAAATTGCATGATCGACCAACTCCTCAGAACTTTCGGTAGGGATAGTGGAGGTGCTTGAGTACGGATTATTTTTGAGTAGCTTTAAGTAACACTCGATCTGATTGATCAGCGAGTCACGAGAAAGTGCACGTTGACGAGAAGCAAGCAGTGCGGTTGCACACAAGGTCAACGCGTTTGCTGCCGCCGCATCGTTGATGTGCGTCATCATCTTATTAGCAAGGTCGTTGACCACAGGATTCATCCATTGTGGTTTGTTACCACCCATGCTGTCGATGTCTTTCGTCCACTCAGGAGCATGCTCGTTCAAGTATTGGTTGAGCTGAATTGGCTCACCGAAGTTCACATAGCCCAAACCAAAGTTACGCAGTTTACGCAGAGTACGCAGTACAAGCCCTGCGTTTTCTTTCTCTTTGCGTTTGCCACGCAGCTCTTTCGCGTAAGTGCCCACTTCCATTACGTGCTCGTAGCCGATGTAGACCGGCACTAGCGTTACTGGGCGGTTTAAACCACGTAGCATTGCTTGGATGGTCATAGCCAGCATACCCGTTTTCGCTTGCAGTAAGCGACCTGTACGTGAACGACCACCCTCACTGAAGTACTCGACTGAATAGCCTTTGGCAAACAGCTCTGCTAGATACTCACGGAAAATGGTTGAATATAGTTTGTTGCCTTTAAAACTACGACGAATAAAGAACGCCCCACCACGACGGAAAAGAGGACCGGCCGGGAAGAAGTTCAAGTTAATGCCTGCCGCAATGTGCGGAGGCACCATGCCTTCATGGTATAAAACATAAGACAACAGCAGGTAGTCCATGTGACTACGGTGACACGGAACGTACACAATTTCGTGGCCGTCTTGCGCTAAACGACGCACAGTCGAGGCGTTATTGATGTGCAAACCTTGGTATAGTTTTGTCCATAACCAACTCAGGATGCGGTCGCCGTTTTTCACCAGACTATAGGAGAAGTCGGCAGCAATTTCATCCATGATGTCGTGGGCTTCTTTACGTGCCTTATCAATCGAGATGTTTTTGCTCTTGGCTTCGTCAGCAATCGCCAGTTCAATAGCTGGAGATTTTAGTAAACGAGCAAACAACACTTGGCGTTGTGGCAAGTTTGGGCCTGAAGCAGCCAGTTTCTGGCGTGAGAAGTGGATACGCGCCACGCGAGCCAGTTTGTGCGCAATTGCGCTGTCGGTACCGTGAGAGTCTGCCATATAACGCAGAGATACCACGGGACTAAAGCGAACTAAGCAGTCGCGTCCCGCCGCCATTACTGCTTTGGCTTTTTGCGGACCATTCATCGGTTGAAGGTAAGGCTTTTGGTTCTCTTCTTTACCTGGCTTACGACCCCAAAGCACGGTTGCAGGGATCATTTGAACATCCAACTCACTATTCAGCTTGTGCAGTTCCAGTAAGTCAGTGAACAGAGAGACAGAATCGGTTGGGACATCATTATCGTTGTTCATCACAGTTGGACGCGCAGCGATAAAGACGAAACGGTTCAGCGTTTTGCCATTGATTTCCAGCGGGCTGAGCGGGTCGGGTAGACCAAGGCTCATGGCTTGTTTTTGCAGTGTCAGCAAATCCACGTTCGAGCGGAACGGCAGGGCATATACAATCGGTTTAGTTAGGTCGATGTTCAGATCTTCAATCGGGTTCGACGGGATTGCGGTGCCCTTTACCAGTACCGATAAAGGTAGTTTTAGTAATGAACGTGAAAATGATTGTCCAGAAGACATAAAGTTCACAGCCTCAATAGGTATTCAAACAGGCCTAACCTTATTTCAGTTTCCGCTTTGCATGTCTTCTCTATAAAAAGAGATGAGTACGGCAATAGAAATAAGCCTAGGCGATAAAATTTAAGCGCTGCAAGGATACCAGAAACTGGTCAAACCTTTTAATTTTATTGGCTGTAAATTAGTCGAACCCCTAAGTTATTGCTTTGACTTGATTAACTGAAAAGTCGGTGTTTTAAACGAATAAAGAATGAACTTAATCGGTAAGCTGAAAGCTCCCCACAAATAAATTAAAAAACAACCAATTGGGTTTTCATTTGAGCATTTACTGGATATACTCACAGTTAACTGTATAAAAAGACAGGTGAGACATGAAGCCGTTAACGCCACGCCAACAACAAGTCTTCGATTTGATCAAAAGTAAAATCGATGACACCGGAATGCCACCAACTCGTGCAGAGATTGCGCGTGAGCTTGGCTTCCGCTCTGCGAATGCCGCAGAGGAACACCTAAAAGCGCTTGCTCGTAAGCAAGCAATTGAAATTATTCCAGGCGCTTCTCGTGGGATTCGTATCCTGCTTGAAGACGCAGCCAATGATGAGCAGGGTTTGCCTTTGATTGGTCAAGTCGCAGCGGGTGAGCCAATTCTGGCTCAAGAGCACGTAGAGGCGCACTACCAAGTCGATCCTGCGATGTTCAAACCGCAAGCGGATTTCTTACTTCGTGTAAATGGCGAGAGTATGAAAGACATCGGGATTATGGATGGCGATTTGCTCGCGGTGCATAAAACCCAAGATGTGAGAGACGGTCAAGTTGTCGTTGCGCGTGTTGATGATGATGTGACTGTGAAGCGTTTGGAGCGCAAAGGTTCAACCATATTACTGCATGCTGAGAATGAAGAGTTTGCCCCAATCCAAGTGGACTTAACGTCTCAGCACCTTACGATAGAAGGCTTAGCCGTTGGTATTATTCGTAATACCGATTGGATGTAAGTGCATTTAAGCAGCCCAGTTCATCTGGGCTGTTTTGTCTTTTCTCTTCTTTTCTCTTTTTCTACCTCCTCCAAAAGCTTGCTTATCATCTTGACCTTGTTTGTTTTGACCAATTTATAAGCTTGATAATGTAATTGATATTCATTATCATCTTTATTAATGTCTATGTTTTCTCTCTGGCGCAGGAAATGCCCATGTCTCAGTCTAAACATCAAGTTCCTAACCATTTATTAAAGCCACTGTTATTGCGTAGCCGTGAAAGCATGGTCGACAATGGCTTGGTGTACGATCCGATAGCTGCTAAAGCGTGTTTGAGCTGTAAGATGGCGCCGGACTGTTTGAGTGGTGATATTGCGCAGAAGCAATTGCTGCACGTGACGCTGACTCAGCTTTGTGACCAGCAGGTTAGTCACTTCTTACAGCAGTATCCCGATGCTTGGATAATCAATGTTGGAGCGGGGTTGGATACCCGCTTTTATCGTTTGGATAATGGACGCTGCCATTGGATAGAGCTGGATGTGACGGAAAATTTGGTATGGCGTCAGCGTTTGTTCCACAAAAATGAACGTTATGAACATCGCTGTGGCAGTGTGGATGAAATGTCGTGGCTAGAGACGTTAGCCATTCCAGAGCAAGCACCGGTACTCATTTTATGTGAAATGGCACTGCTCGATTGCACAGAGCGTCAAGTCGCGAAATTTATTCAAACCTTGGGTCGACATTTTGTTTCTGCTGAACTGTGTATGGTGCTGGCAGGAGATTTAACGGAAACCAAGTGGGGACAAAAGCTTGGCTCTGATCGTTATGCTCATGGCTTTGAAGCACCTGCAGCACAGATATTGCAATGGTTACCATGGGCACAATGGGTGAAAGCTTTCTCGCCATTCGATAGATTCTGTTCTCGTTGGAAAGCTTGGCAGCGTTGGCTTAATAAGATTCCAATGTTGAAGCATCGCCTCACGCCAGTCCTCGTTCACATCAAGTGGTAATTGGCTAGTCGTTAAGCGCTCAGGTACACTCGTCGATCTTACTGATGAGGTGCCTGTGACAAATTCAATCTTCTCTCCTTTATCTAACCCAAAAGTTCATCGCCAAGTTTTAGCTTTAGCGATACCTATGGTGCTGTCGAATATTACTGTTCCATTGCTCGGTTTGGTCGATGCTGCGGTGATTGGTCATCTAGACCACGCTTGGTATTTGGGTGGTGTTGCGTTGGGCAGCACCATGATCAGCGTGACGTTTTGGCTGCTTGGTTTTTTGCGTATGTCGACTACTGGGTTGGCGGCGCAGTCCTATGGCGGTGAAGACCGAAAGCAACTTGCCTTGGTGTTTATGCAAGGCTCACTTATGGCGCTGCTGTTTGCGTTAGTCTTCCTTATTGCCCATAACCCGATTGCTGATTTGATCTTTGGCTGGAGTGACGCCAGCGCAGAGGTAAAACACTACGGCATGCAATATTTCTCTATCCGTGTGTGGAGTGCCCCCGCTGCGCTAATGAACTTTGTGTTGTTGGGGTGGCTGCTCGGGACGCAAAATTCCAAAGCACCAATGTGGATGGTGATCATCACCAACGTGACGAATATTGCCCTCGATTTGTTGTTTGTGATTGGTTTGGGGTGGAAAGTAGAAGGCGCTGCGCTTGCATCCGTGATTGCTGACTACTCAGGCATGGGTTTTGGTCTCATGTGTGTCTGGAAAACCTGGCGAGAGAGACAATTACCATCACCTCAAAAGTTGCTAGCCAGCACTCAACACGGTTTAGGGCGCTTCGTGAAATTGAATCGCGATATTTTCTTGCGCTCTTTGTGTCTGCAAGCGGCTTTTAGCTTTATGACGTTCCAAGGTGCGAGCTTTGGTGATGAGGTTGTCGCTGCAAATGCGGTTCTGATGAGCTTCCTGATGATTATCTCGTATGGCATGGATGGCTTTGCTTACGCAATGGAGGCCATGGTCGGGAAGGCGATTGGTGCCAAAGATAGGCAACAATTGAGTGCATCGCTTGTCGGCACTTTCTTTTGGAGTTTGGTTATTTGCTTAGGACTGACCGCGCTCTTTGGTTTGGCGGGATCGCAGTTGATCGCCATGATCACTTCAATTGAGACGGTACAACAGCAAGCAGCGGTGTATCTACCTTGGCTGGTGGTGATGCCACTTGTGTCGATGTGGTGCTTTCTATTGGATGGCATTTTTGTCGGTGCAACCAAAGGCAAAGACATGCGCAATAGTATGTTTGTCGCGACCAGCAGTTTCTTCGTTGTCTTTTACTTGTTCGCCGAGTGGGAAAATCACGCGCTGTGGTTTGCAATGACGAGCTTTATGTTGATGCGGGGTATTGGTTTAGGGGTTATCTTTCTCTACCAATGGCACAAGGATACCTTCCTAGCACAATGTTGATATAAAAACAGCAGGTCCAAGCCTGCTGTTTTTCTTTCTGCTATCAAGAAGCATAGATTAGAACAAGCGGTTCAAACCATTCAACGCAGCGACACGATACGCTTCGGCCATTGTTGGATAGTTGAAGGTGGTATTGACGAAATACTCGATGTTATTCGCTGAGCCTTTTTGCTCCATAATGGCTTGACCGATGTGGATAATTTCCGCGGCACGTTCGCCAAAACAGTGAATCCCTAAAATTTCTTTGGTTTCACGATGGAACAATATCTTCAAGCTACCGATGTCTTTTCCTGCGATCTGTGCACGAGCTAGATGCTTGAACGAAGAGCGTCCTACTTCATACGGTACTTTCGCAGCTGTTAGCTCTTGCTCGGTTTTACCCACAGAGCTAATCTCTGGGATGGTGTAGATACCCGTTGGAATATCATCAATCAGATAGTTTTCTGCCTGACCTTTCGTAATGGCTTGTGCGACAAATCGCCCTTGGTCATAAGCGGCGCTTGCAAGGCTAGGGTAACCGATGACATCGCCTACAGCGTAAATGTGTTCGATATCGGTTTGGTAGTTACGGTTTACTTTTAGTTGTCCGCGAGAGTCCGCTTCCAGACCCACTGCACCCAAATTCAACTTATCGGTGTTACCTGTTCGACCATTCGCATACAACAAGCAGTCTGCCTTCATCTTCTTGCCAGATTGTAGGTGAATAATCACGCCATCTTCTGTGCCTTCGATTTTTTCATAGGTCTCATCATTACGAATTACCACACCGCTGTTCCAGAAGTGGTAAGACAGCGCATCTGACACTTCGTTATCCAAAAACTCCAACAAGCGGTCTCGGGTATTGATAAGGTCGGTTTTCACTCCAAGGCCGCGGAAGATAGAAGCGTATTCACAACCTATAACGCCCGCACCGTAAATGATGATATGGCGAGGGTCGTGTTTCAGGCTCAAAATGGAATCACTGTCGTAGATGCGCTCATGCAAGAAATCTACGTCGTTAGGCTGATACGGACGAGAACCCGTCGCGATGACAAACTTATCCGCTGAATAGATTTCTTCTGTGCCGTCGCTTTGCATTACTGCAATTGAGTAGTTATCGATAAATCGCGCGGTTCCGAACAAAAGTGTGCATGAGTTACGGTCATAAAAGCCCTGACGAAGTCGAGTTTGCTTATCAATGACCGATTTAGCATGACCTAAAATGTCAGAAAATGTTGCATGAACGCTGGTGTTGTTTCGACAAAATAGCGGGTTGCTATTAAATTCGATGATGCGGCTAACGGCATGACGCAGTGCTTTTGATGGAATAGTACCCCAGTGAGTACAACCGCCGCCGACACTGCTTTCTTTCTCGACAATGGCAACATTCAGTCCCGCTTTGGTTAATCCCATTGCAGCCCCTTCTCCGCCAGGGCCACTACCGATTACGATCACGTCATAGTGATTAACATGCGCCATGATGCCTTCCTTGTTATATTTGCTTAACATTGCTTTAGCGCGATTTTAACTCATTTACTCTATTGGTACACGTCATGCCTGTTAGAGAGTGGAAGTGATCACGCAGAATCGACCAAAAGGATGATTTGGTATGTTGTATGTCTATAAATTGCATCGAGAACATTGCAATTAGATGCATGCCAATAGTAACGTTCTCGGCGCTCAGAGCGAGCGAAGCAACATATCTTTCTCCGTAGGAGCAAATTGCGTTATATTGAGGCTCTTGTACCCTACAGAAAAAGAGCAAGTTAAGAATGAAATCGATGGGAATCCGCGCACAGCAAAAAGAGAAGACACGTCGATCATTGATCGATGCGGCATTTAGTCAATTAAGTGCGGATCGCAGCTTTTCCAGCCTTAGCTTGCGAGAAGTCGCCCGAGAGGCAGGGATTGCACCGACTTCTTTTTACCGTCACTTCAAAGATATGGATGAGCTAGGCTTAACCATGGTTGATGAAGGCGGTTTGCTACTACGCCAACTGATGCGTCAGGCGCGTCAACGTATTGTGAAAGAAGGTAGCGTAATTCGTACCTCGGTCGAAACCTTTATGGAATTCATTGAAAGTAGTCCGAACGTTTTTCGTTTGTTGTTGCGTGAGCGCTCCGGCACTTCTGCTGAATTTCGTACCGCTGTTGCTCGAGAAATCCAGCATTTTGCGGCAGAATTAACCGAGTATTTAATGAGCACCGGCGTGACCAGAGAAGAGGCGTATACTCAAGCAGAAGCGTCTGTGACTTTGGTTTTCAGTTCGGGGGCTGAAGCTTTAGATTTAGATCGACGTGAGCGCGATGAACTCGCCGAGCGATTGATCATGCAATTGCGAATGATAGCCAAAGGGGCCTATTGGTATCGCAAAGAACGTGAACGTAACCGATTAAAAGGCGGGATAGAATAATGTCGAATGGAAATAAATCTGAAAAGAAAACGCTGATTTTGGCACTGGTTGCAGGTATGTGTGGTGATGCTTTGTTGTCATGGTTGACCATGAGTGAAGTGTCTTTTTCAATCTTCCCATTGATTGCACTCGTACTGGCTGTACAAGCTCTTTACCAAGAGTACCTAAATAATCCGGTATCAGAAGATATCCCATTAGTTGGCTTGGCGTGTTTCTTCGTAGGTGCGTTTGGTCACTCTGCGTTTATTAAAGCGCAATACCCAGAAGCAGGCTCAAACTTCTTCGCGATCATGGTTTCAATGATCTTACTCGCATGGATTGGTAAGAAGCTAGGTTTTGTCAGCAAGAAGACTTCTGCGGAATAAGCAAACGAATCAAATTAAAAAAAGCGAGCCATTGAGCTCGCTTTTTTTTGTCTGAAGCTGGTGGACTAAGCTTTACGTTCCAATAGCACGCCAGCTTCCATGTGGTGGGTAAATCGAACTCTGAATCTTGTAATGTCTTCCAAAGTCCAGGTTTGAATTTTAATTTATTGTTTTTATTTGGTTTTTAATTGATCATTGTCCAAGGGGGTCTTTAGCCGTACAATGAAAACTCGTCTTTTCCCGTACCCCACGCCGTACCCAGAGCCGTACCCAGAAATACAGAGGTTTTTCAGTCATGATCAAGCCAGTCGATAAAATTAGTACGAACGCCACACTGAAAGCATTGAAGCCACAAAACAAGGAATATTTAATTCCAGATAAGAAAATAGAAGGATTGAATATTCGCGTTCGACCAACGGGCACGATGACTTGGATCTTTCGCTTCCAGGCTGGTAACAAACACGAAAAAATTACCATGGGGCGGTATGTTAAGTTAAAACCGGAAACAGGGATGACGCTTGAACAGGCTCGAACAGAAGCAGGGCGTTACCGTAGCTGGTTGGAGAACAATAAAAATCCGAAGCAGGAACTGGCACGTGAACAGCGCGAGCAAGAGGAAGCAAAAACTTTTGATGATGCTTTTGCCAGTTTTGACGAGAAGCGTTTGTCCAAGCAGCTACGAGGAGAACAAGCGAGGGCAACCTATAACCGGGATATCAAACCATTTCTTGGTCACATCAAACTAGAAGAGTTGAGAATTAATGATCTTAATAAAGTATTTGATGCAAAGGTTGATGGGAATGGACAGCGAAAAGCGGGTGCGATTAGTGCATGCCATAAAATTATCAATCAGGTGATCAACCATGCACTAGCTTTGAATATGATTGGTGCACACCCTGCACCACATTTGAAATCCAAGGATGTCGGTGGTGGTTCTAAGGTCACAAAACGCAATTTGAGCTTTTCAGAATTGAAAACATTGCTAACAAGCTTGCCTTCTTGGCGTACAGAGCCCTCAAACGTCCGCCTAATGCAGTTTTTGCTCGGGTGTGGGCAACGTATTAGTGCTGTGCTTGAAATGCGTTGGAGTGAGGTAGATTTCCAAGAGAAGGTATGGTTGTTGCCAGCCAGTTCAAAAGAACGTCACACCAAGAGCCAAGAGAGCCGAAAAGTACCATTAAGTGATTACCTACTGGAACTTCTTAAAGAGCAGCGTGAGAATGTACCAAGCAAATGGAAACTTGTTTGGCCTCAGCTTATGGATGACAAACTTCAAGAACCCGCAGCAGTACGTGCGCTAATCAAGCGTAATTTACCGGAAGATTTTGAGCGCTTTTCGCCACACGATCTACGCCGCACCTTTATCAGCCGTTGTAGCGAAATGGGGCTGGATATCGTGGCGATTGAAAAGACGGTTGGTCACCAGCTACCAGGTATGTTGCGGGTATATAACCATCACGACTACCTTGAAGAGCAATTAGTGGTACTACAAGCATGGGGAGAAAAATTGCAAGCGTTAGATACAAGCAATGTCATTCCTCTAGAGTCGATGAAGTTTGCCTAAGCATTTGTACAATTCTTAGAGATTATTCTTACTAGTTTGGGGAGACTCTTTATCTGAGCGAAATTCAATCGTGGCTCTTTGACTATGTGGGATTAATGGAAGACGATACAGAGAATGCGTAAATAACTGATATTTATGGCATGTGTCCCCTTTATCCTGCTCATTGATAACATCAGCTATCATCTCTTTTAATTCTTAAACTCACGAGCTTAAGATTTAGGTTTACCAACGTACTAAATTCAGGTGTATCGCATAACTAGTCCTGAAAGTATCCTAGGCTTGTTCAGGGTAATGAGCGATCGCAATCACCGAAACGCGTAACATGTGGCTCTTTCGTGTCATCATAAGTTGTATATTTAATGACTCTTTAGTATTAATAAAGTCAACATTATAAATAGGTGATATAGCACATCTATAAATGTAAAATTCATAATTATATACGCTGACTTTTTTGCTGCATGTCGGAGGCCATAATGCACCTTCAATTAGGAAGATTGGGGATTCGCCTTGATGATCTTACTAAGTCTCTTGATCATCTTGAGACATACGTATTCATTAAAGATACACGATCCAGATATATCTATGCTAACAACCTAAGCCTAAGGTTAATGAACATTGATAAGGAAAGGTTGGGCGAAATAACAGACTCGAACTTTTTGCCAGAAGATACGGTTGAACTCATAAAGCATATCGATGCTAAGGTCCTCAAAGGTGAAACAACAAAGGAAGAGATTGTTATTAATGATACTAGTGGCAATCAACGGGTTTATCTTGAGGTGAAGTCACCTATTTGTCATCCCGAGTTTCCTAACGAAGTCATTGCCATTTTAGGTATTTCTACTGATATAACAAAACAAAAAGAACTTGAAAATAAGGCGTACCAACAGGCCCGAATAGATGAATTAACCAAGCTTCTTAACAGACGTGGGTTGATAGAATGTATGCAACAAGATCTAAAAACGAGAGTCAGTGAGAGCCGGTTTTCCACTTTGTTATTTATTGACCTGAATGATTTCAAAAAAATTAATGATGATCATGGTCATGCTGTAGGCGATCACATATTACGTGAGGTCAGTGAGCGTATGAAAAGCAGCCTGAGGAGTTCCGACCTAGTCGCAAGATATGGCGGAGATGAGTTTGTCGTATTTCTGAGAGGCGTTGGGAATAGCAATACAGAGGCGGAACACTACACAGAAGAGGTAATGTCGAGAATTGAAAATGCACTCGCAGCTCCAATAGATACCAGTAAAGGTAAGGTGCAGATAGGGACGTCAATAGGTAAGTATATTATTGAAGGAGTAAACTTTTCCCTAGAATCAGCGATAACCAAAGCCGACGAGAATATGTACTACGAGAAAAGCACGAGTAAAGAAGATATGCACTGAACTAAAGTTTCGCAGCTTATGTTTGACCTTACAGACCTATAGGTGAGTACGACTAGGCCGCGATGCACCTTTGCTGGTGTATTCACCTAACAGGAGGGCATATGAGAAATTGTCTTCAGGGGGGAATGTATCGGCATAACATTCAATTTGAGCTTGAAAGCGGTGTGGTGCTGCTGCTTACTTTTCTAGACCTAGTCGTTGATAGTAACCTAAATGCGAATGATTTTATCAAAATTGAAATATACGGTATTTCTTCGTAAGGAGTAATTTATTAAAGGGTTTATACATCCTGCAAAAGCCGGACACTGTTGTGCATTATGAAGTTACTCCTAGAGCGGAACAAAGTGCTCGTCAATGGTTCTATTCACACATCCAAAGCCAAGTCGTTTTTTTCAAGTTGCTGCCGTAGTAGCCAATATATCAGTTACTCATTTTACGCGTCGCACCACAGTTCCTCTGAACCATGCCAGAACGAGAATATGGGGGCTTATGACAACTTTTCAGATGGTTGCGTGAAGTAACAAAATTAGCGCAAGGGGCCGTTATTTACTAGACTGGTTGTATAAGTGTGAGGATGGCTGAGGAGACTGATCGTTGTCTAAGTTAAAAATGCTCGCGTGGGGAATACTAGCCACTTTGTTGGTGATAGCAGCTTCTTTTTTCTATTACGTTGAAAAAGAAAGTGTCATACCTGTGATCCATGAGTTCCATCTGGAGGAGTCTAGTGAATGATAGAAATTCACAAAGTATGAATATACTTGAGTTTTTTATTGGCATTGGATTAGGTATCACCTTAATTGCTTTTTTCTCTTTTAAGACTCAAAACAACCTTCTAGAAGCGGTAGAGAGTTCTCATGTTGCGCACTCATCAAGTATTATTCATATCAGAAATTATGTTTATTTATTAGACCGAAAAGATAACGATAAATCACGTAAGTTATTGAATAAGATAGAAGAATTAACTGGTGAGTTAAAGGGGCTATCCGAAGCATCCAATGATATTACTACTAGATTCCCCCAGTTTTTTTGGCTAGGAGATTCACTTTCTCACATAGTTGAAGCTTACGCCAAAACAGCAAATGAGCAGTTAGCTTTACTTGAGAATATAATCGAAGTTAAGCAAAAGACAAAAACAACGCCACCTCTAAATAAATTAGAGCGACTTGTTTTTTCAGAGTCCATGGACGAAGCCGCCGAACAAGCTCATGAACGTTTAATGAATAATATTTTTCTAACGAGTGAAGCGGCGGTTTATTCATTAATACTTTCCACTGTTTTAATGTTTTCAGTCATTGTTTTATATCTTAGTCACTACATAACTGAACTCAAAAATACCAAACTAGCTCTGCAAGCTGCTGTAAAAAAAGCCGAAGAGGCTAACCATGCTAAATCCATGTTTTTGGCAGCCATGAGTCATGAAATTCGTACTCCAATGAATGGTGTTATAGGAATGACTCAGCTGCTCATATCAGATAACAAAGACCCCAAGATTCAGGAGCACTTAAGCACGCTACTAGAGTCTGGTGAGCACCTTATGGTGATTATTAATGAAATTCTAGACTTCTCGAAGTTAGAACAAGGAAAACTAGACCTTGTTAAAGAAGACTTTGATGCTCGTCAATTAGTAATACCTGTAATAAATGCGTTCAATCCACAAGCTCATGATAAAGGTGTTCAGCTCACTTTTGACACTCAACAGCTTCCCAAGAACTTAGTTCTGAAAGGAGATATTGTTCGTATTCGTCAAATTATTTTTAACTTAGTGGGGAATGCAATCAAGTTCACTTCGGATGGTATGGTTAAAGCTGTAGTAAAGTATGACGTTAAAAAAGAAGAGCTCATCTTCCAAGTTTCTGACACAGGGATAGGCATTCCAAGCAAACGTTTAGAGAGTATCTTTAATGCTTTTGAGCAAGCTGAGATAAGAACAATGCATGACTTCGGAGGCACAGGGTTAGGTCTATCGATAGTAAAAAAATTATGCTTGGCAATGGGGGGTGACGTAACAGTTACTAGTAAGTTAGGTATCGGGAGTTGCTTTACTGCGACAGTTACAACTCCCGTAGGAACGCAAAGCAACTTACAAAAAAAATCCCTGTTACTAGCCGATTTTGAGGGGGAGCGTGTGCTGATTGTTGAGGATAACCGAGTGAATCAACTCGTTGCTAAGCGTATGTGCCAAAAACTAGGTTTTACCGTTTTTATCGCCTCTAATGGTGTTGAGGCGATAAAAAAGGTGCAGCAAACATCTTTCAACGTGATTTTAATGGATCATCAGATGCCTAAAATGGGAGGTATAGAAGCCACGCACATCATACGAAATGAGCACCTCTTTAAGGGGATAATTCTTGGTTGCACTGCTGATGTAACCGATGAGACAGCTGCGGGTTATATCAGGGCCGGGGCAAATCTTGTGATAACAAAACCTCTTAAGTTAGAGTCTTTGGCTGAAGCGCTTACGCAAAGCCGAGAAAACAAGAACTCTTTCAGGTGTTACGAAGCTATAGGTCATTAGCTTGTTCAACTATACTAGAAGTGAAGTACGTCCATCACATCAAAGCCTTTTCGTTAGGGGACGTGAAGTTAAGGGAAGTCACTTAACGCACGTTATCTATAGGGTTTGTTATACAGCTTCATTAAAATCGCGTTTGAATAACAACTAATACGACATTGCCCGCAACCATTGCAGAGTTCGTTGTTTATGTGTGGTAGTTCATCATCTTGAACGGAGATGGCATGCTGTGGACAAGCGGAGGCACATTGCTGGCATTCCGTCTGAAGGTAATTGTCGCAGCTTTGCGTAAAGTCTGGACGCAAGTTGATGTCTAGTGTTACAGAAGCATGCAGCGCGTCGCTAGGGCAGGCTTTGACACACTCGCTACATAAACTGCATTGGTTGTAATCGAGATTGAGCTGCGCCAGTTGAGCATCAAGCTCTATGACACTGTTTGGGCAAACTTTGAGGCATTCACCACAGCCGTCGCAAAGACGCACAAACAATGCCTCATCCACCGCATGAGGCGGGCGTGCTACGAGGCGCGGTGTTATTTCGGCTTGCTGAGTCCGTTTTACTGGTTGGCTGAAACGGCTCAGAAAGCCTCGTCGATTAGTATCGATAGATTCACTCATTCAAATAGATCTTCCTTTTCACTACTTCAATCTGTTGTTGTTGAATCAATGCGTTTAGCCATTTCGAGACGTCTTCTGCCAACCGCTGATAAAACAGATTTGGCGCTTTGTATCTGAGCTGCTCAAGATAGCTTGAGCCCCAAGGCATTAAATGCTCTCCGAGTAGCTCATATGCTGTTTGTGTTTGGTCTTGTTCAAGAAAGTATGCGCAGGCTAACAGCATTAAACCAAATTGATCTTCTGGCTCGCGTTGGCCTGAATCTAATTCGATACCGTTCTGCTGTAAAAATAATCGATATTGCGTGTTTGATTCACCGAACAATACCTGTTCTTTGTCTAAATATACCGATCCCCAAGGTGGGACTGGCATAGTACCCATTCCTTCGAATACCACGCTGAAATCATGTTCGAGTTGTTCTTCCGTTAAAGAAGTGAGCGAATTCAATGTTTCTGTTTGAAGAACATTTTCTGTTACTAAAGAACGTACCAACTCAACCGATTCTGACTTGCTTCGCTTGTAATAGAACAGTGTGCCTAATATCTTTAGCGTATGGATAATCATTTTCATTTCAATAAATTAGATTAACAATGTGTGTTTCTATTCTTTCATATTCACGCCAAGTTTAATCACAAAATTGACAATTTAAAATTAAATTAATATTCACTTTGATTTATATCAATAGTGGGTGCTCTCATCATTTTAATAGCACGAATTTAACCCTAAAGTGGTATGTGCAAGCAATGTTAAGGCATCCAATTATGACGAAGAATAAACAGCAATCTGACTTGATGAATCTGACTCGTCGCGGATTCATTAAAGCGAGTTCTGCGATAGGTAGTGCAGCGGCGTTAGCCAGTGGTATTAGCTTACCATTTAAGTCTAGCCCTGCACGCGCGGTAGAATCAGTAACAAGTGACGAGAAAGTTGTTTGGAGTGCATGCACAGTAAACTGTGGTTCACGCTGCCCGCTTCGCATGCATGTACAAAATGGTGAGATCAAATATGTTGAAACCGATAATACCGGTGGAGACGTATTTGGTGACAGTCCTCAAGTAAGAGCATGCTTACGTGGCCGTTCTATGCGCCGCCGGGTATATAACCCAGACCGATTGAAGTACCCAATGAAACGGGTAGGTAAGCGTGGTGAAGGTAAGTTTAAGCGCATCAGTTGGGAAGAAGCTTACGATGAAGTTGCCAAGACGATGCAACGGCTAATCAAAGACTACGGCAACGACGCAATTTATTTGAACTACGGTACGGGCACGCTTGGCGGGACAGTGACTAAGTCATGGCCACCAGCATCCACATTGATTGCTCGTTTAATGAATTTATGCGGTGGCTATTTAAATCACTACGGCGATTACTCCACAGCGCAAATTGCGGAAGGCCTCAGTCATACCTACGGCGGCTGGGCGATGAACAACTCGTTTTCTGATTTGGCCAGCGCAAAGCTTAATATCCAGTTTGGTAATAACCCTGCTGAGACTCGGATGTCTGGTGGTGGTTTGATCCATCACTATGTCGAGAGTAAAAATAAGTCCAACGTTAGAACCATTATTATTGACCCTCGTTACACCGATACCGCAGGCGGGCGTGAAGACCAATGGATCCCAATTCGTCCTTCTACTGATGCGGCATTAGTAGCAGGTTTAGCGCATGTGCTTATCACGGAGAACTATGTCGATCAGGCTTTCCTCGATAAATATTGCATTGGCTACGATGAGAAAACCCTGCCAGCGTCCGCACCAAAGAATAGCGACTACAAGTCATACATCTTAGGCTTGGGTGACGATGGGGTAGAAAAAACGCCGCAATGGGCTTCAAAGATCACAGGGATTCCTGTCGACACCATTATTAAGCTGGGCCGAGAAATGGGCGCAAACAAACCATGTGCCATTCACCAAGGCTGGGGTTTGCAACGCACGGCGAACGGTGAATTGGCATCGCGCGCTATTGCCATGCTTTCTCTACTGACTGGCTCGGTAGGTGTATCTGGTGGTTCAACTGGTGCTCGTGAGAGTGATATCAATATTCCGTTTGTGCGTTTCCCAACGGTTCCTAATCCAGTAAAAACCTCTATCTCGATGTTCTTGTGGACGGATGCAATTTATCGCCACCATGAAATGACAGATAAAACCGATGGTGTGAGAGGTGCAGAGCGCTTAGCGAATCCGATCAAGATGATTTGGAACTACGCGGGTAACTGCTTGGTTAACCAGCATGCCGAGATCAACAAAACTCATGAAATCTTACAAGACGACAAAGCGTGTGAAATGATTGTCGTGATCGACAATCACATGACTTCTTCTGCTAAGTACGCCGATATTATCCTGCCGGATTTAACCACTTCTGAACAAGATGACTGGGCAATGGACGGCAAAGCATCGAATGCGCCTTATTTCATCTACGCCCAGAAAGCGATTGAGCCTCAGTTCGAAGCAAAAAGTATCTACGAAATGTGCTCTGAAATCGCCAAACGGATGGGAGTAGAGAAAGAGTTTACTGAAGGGCGGACACAGCAAGAGTGGGTTGAGCATTTGTATGCGGAAACCCGCAAGCAAGACCCATCTCTACCAACCTTTGAAGAGATGAAAGAGTTGGGTATTTATAAGCGTCAATATCAGCGTGATTACATCGCTTATCAAGATTTTCGTAATGATCCTGAAGCCAATCCGCTTTCAACCCCAAGTGGCAAGATTGAAATTTACTCTGAAACACTAGCGAACATTGCCAAAGAGTGGACGCTAAAAGAAGATGAAGTGATTCATCCACTACCTATCTATGTGGATTCGTTTGAGGGACACAATGACCCACTAACAGCCAAGTACCCACTGCAACTGACGGGATTCCACTTTAAAGCTCGCTGCCACTCTACTTATGGCAATGTGGCATTGCTTAAAGCGGCGGCACGTCAGGAAGTATGGATTAATCCGATCGATGCCGAGGCCCGTGGCATCAAAAATGGCGACATGGTGAGTATTTTTAATGATCGCGGCGAAGTGTGGATTCCCGCCAAAGTGACACCACGTATCTTGCCTCACGTAGTCGCGCTAGGTGAAGGCGCTTGGTATGCACCCGATGGACAAAAAGTCGATCATGCTGGCTCGATTAACGTGTTAACGACTCAGCGACCAAGTCCACTCGCTAAGGGTAATCCGCAACACTCCAATCTGGTTGATATCAAATTGGCGAACAAAGCATAAGGTAGGTAAAGATGAAACAATACGGCTTTTACATAGATTCAAGTAAATGCACAGGTTGTAAAACTTGCCAGCTTGCTTGTAAAGACTATCGGGACTTGGACGTGAAGCGTAATTATCGTCGTGTGTATGAATACGCTGGCGGCGGCTTTGTCCAAGATGGAGATACGTGGATTCAAAATGATGTGTTCTCTTACTATTTGTCCATCGCGTGTAATCACTGCTCAAATCCAGCTTGCGTGAAAGTGTGTCCGTCAGGCGCGATGCACAAACGCCAAGAAGATGGTTTGGTGGTGGTAAACGAAGAGGTTTGTATTGGCTGTCAGCACTGTAGCAACGCGTGTCCGTATGGCGCGCCTCAGTTTAGCAAAGAGAAAGGCCATATGACTAAGTGCGATGGGTGCTACGAGCGCGTGGCTGATGGTAAGCAACCAATGTGTGTTGAATCTTGTCCGCTGCGTGCGTTGGAATTTGGGGAAATCCAGGTATTACGTGAGAAATACGGTACAACCGCTGATGTTGCGCCACTACCTTCTTCACACCTGACTTTGCCCAATATTGTGATTAAGTTGAACAAGAATGCTAAGCCAACGGGCGATACAACTGGCTACTTAGCAAACCCTAAGGAGGTTTAAGATGATTTTCCATGAGTATTCTTTAATCTTCTTTACGGTGCTGGCGCAAACGGCCGTCGGTGGTTACTTACTCGTTAGCGCGCGTGCGTTGGCCATGGGTTTTGATGAAGCAAAAATCAACAGTTACAAAGTGCCGATGTTTGCTCTGTGGGCGATCATGGGATTGGGCTTTCTGTTCTCGATCACCCATTTAGGTTCTCCGCTCCGCGCATTTAACTCATTTAACCAGCTAGGTTCAGCGTGGCTGTCAAATGAAGTGTTCTTTGGCGCTGCGTTCTTCGTTGTTGGTGGGCTACAGTGGCTGCTATCAGTACTGAATAAAGGCGGTGCAGCAGTTCAAAAAATCTTAATGATTGGCGCGATGGTTCTGGGTTGTATCTTTATGTATTCCATGGTGAATGTGTACATGATCAATACTGTTCCAACCTGGTTCAATATTTACACGCCGCTAAGCTTTGTGATGACAATGGTGGTCGGTGGCTTGTTGCTATCGCAGCTGGTGATCGTATCAGCCAAGGATAGCCGCTTTACTGTGGATCGTAATATCGTGATGTTGGCTGTTGTTGCGGTTGCGATTAGCTTGGTCGTGACGGTGGGCAAAATGAACCTTGTGAGTGAAGTACAAAGTTCAATTATTAAAGCTTCTGAACTGGTGGATGGACTTGGCGGTTATTTGAGTGTGCAAGTGGCTCTTCTGCTGGCTGGTCTACTCATTTGGGTGTTACCGATGATCAATAAGTCGAGTGTCAACCCAGTTAACTTAACCGTAGCGCTGGTGTTGATCTTAGCGTCTGAGTTGATAGGACGTGGCCTGTTTTACAGCTTACACATGACGGTGGGTTTCTAGGGCGTGTTGAGCTTTGCTGTACACATTGTTCTCAGCAATACATCGGTAGCAACATCATAGTAAACGCCAGTGATACCATGCTGGCGTATTTTCTTTCTAACTTGCCATATTTGGCTGATATTGACAGAGAGTGCTTAATCCTTGCTGAGGCATTCTCAACTTAATGTCGGAATGTATATAAGCACCAATCTACGCATTTTTTATCTATATCCTGACCATCGTTCCTTTTGGGAGTGAGGCTATCCTGACCTTTTGAACATACACATGCTTTCAGAGCTTCATTTTCATAACCTTAGCCTACGATAAAAAAACATAGCCCCATTATGCGCAGTGCTTAAGTATTAGGAAGGAGCAATCACCTTCCTCATACCTGATTTCAAGTATTTTGAAGAACAGAAGTCGGGGGCGAATTAGTTTTGATAGGTGGCTAGAGGTAGTTATTTCACGAGACTTCTGCTTCGTTTCTTTACCATCTGCCCTCAGCATCGTCAGCCGAGTGATATGTTGAGTTATTCCCTTCAAATTTCAGCCGACCAAAACTTTCACATAATACATCAAGAGCGATGTCGCTTTCTAAGATGGTTTCTACCGGTACTGCGAGAGTTTCATCGTCTGAGAAATCGTTAATATCCAGTTGATAGCGCTCAAAGCTGTGTTGTTCTTCGTCAGTTAAAGATGACTTAAGTTTGTGCTCAAATACTCGACCATATAACCAGCATTTGATATTTCCTAGTGAAAATTCAATAAGAGGCGCTTCACCATAAATCCCATCCATTCGATTGTTGGCTTTTAGCATAGAGTGAACCGTTAATATCATTGCCACACTGTATGATCTTCCTGCAACTTGTATTTCAGGACGCGCAAGCTCACACCAGTGATCCGAAGAAGATAGCTCGTACAGTTTATTGCTTCTAATCGTTGCTGCGTCAACGACCTCTTCGCGTAAGTAGGGATGAGAATGAGCCGTTCCAATGTATTGATAATCCTCGCCGAAAACTTTAGCGATATCTTTTTTTATTGAAAGAGAGAGTGGGTTCCATTCAACTGAAGAGCGTTTTCTTTTAGCTGATGTTTCAACAGAAACATGATTTATCGTACATTTAAATGGGTGGGCTTTATTCGCATATCCCCAAAGGTGGGCCGCTGTCTCTATGGAGACTGATTTGCTGCCCTCGTGCTTTATCGCATAAGCCTCTAAACCAGCCATGATTAGCTCAAATATCGCACTTTTACTGACTGAAATTGTCGCGGTCATTTTCTCTTTGTTCCTATTATTGACGGTTATTTTCTTAGTTTGATGAGAGGTAAGACACAAGAGTTATTGGGCGAACTCTACATGTTCTTTCAGTTTGTTTTTATAGCGCTCATAAAGCGAATCCCATACATCTTCACTTACCATGACTAGTGGTACGTACTCTTCAAAAATGACACCACTCTCATCAGGATAGGCAAGTTCGGTATACGAATAACTTGGACCATCTGCATAAAGCGCTTCCCAACACTCGATGCATTCTTCTTTAAACCATTCTTTGTTGATTGGCTCAGGATCGGCATTCAGGAGATGAATTAAGTTCTTAGAATGAAAGAAATTATGCGCTTCACTTTTAACATCAAACAGGTAGCTAGAAAATAGAGCAATGGCTCTTCCGTCCCATAATCTGTAGCGGTGGTACTGAGACGTATAATGCTCCTTTACTCGATCGAGAAGGTGACGTTCACATAAAGCGCTTAAGTCTTTGTTCCTCAATGTTGGGACTTCTGGAATTGGTTCAATGTCGTAAAAGCGTACATGACCAAACAAGTAGCGTTGAGTCAGCTTAGAGGCGATGGAATCGGCGGAACCTTTAAGTGCAATGTCGTTGCATGGCAGTTTTTGGGAAGAGTCTGTAATTTTGTTGGCCAGCGCCTTAACAATGTCTGAAGCGGTTGATTTGACTTTCTCAACCAATGTTAATCTTAAATAGCCTTGAGCTGAGCTGTTTAACATTCCCTTTCGTGTAGGAATAGAGGGTGGAGAGGAAAGCGTGAGTGCTGTTGCGGTGTCTAGTGATTTCAAGGTTGCTTGCTGGTCTAAGTCAACCTTTAGGTAATCACAGAACACTGCCAACTGCTCTTTAAAGTCGTTCAGTAGCTCTAGTCTTTCGTATTCTAGTTCTTGAAGTTCTTCTTTTGAAATATTCTGATTAGTCATAGCAGATATATCATCCATCTTAAAATGCATTTAGTTGCGTTAATATATACTCCCATCAATAAGAAGTCTGACGATTCTGACGGAAACTTAAGTCGTTTCTGCTTAATGACAAAAATATGCATTTTAGTTTATAAAGAATATTGTCAAGTAAGGCAGAACTCAAAGACATCTACTGAGTTACTGATATCATAAGGCTAATTTTTCGAACTCAAGAAACCCGTAATGAACGAACAAGAACAACTATTCCTCAAAGAGCTTGAAAGCAAGCTCTGGACAGCCGCAGACAAACTCCGTGCGTCACTCGATGCCTCTCAATACAAGCATGCGGTACTTGGCTTAATTTTCGTTAAATACGTGTCTGACGCCTTCACGCTTCGCCAAGAAGAGCTAAAACAAGACTTTGCTAACCCTGATCACGAGTACTTCCTCGATCCTGAAGGTTACACGGCTGAAGAACTTGAACAAGAAATCGCGATTGAACTGGAACAGCGCGATTACTACAAAGAGAAAAACGTGTTTTGGTTGCCTACTGAATCTCGTTGGAAGTTCCTGCAAGACAATGGCCCGATGGTCATTGGCGGTGCCGATTTGGTTATTGATGGTAAGACGAAGAAAATTACGTCAGTTGGTCACCTGATTGATAACGCCTTGGAAGGTATTGAGCGCGATAACCAGAAGCTAAAAGGCGTACTCAACAAGCACTACGCATCGCTAAAAATTGATCAGGCAAAACTTAATGAGCTGATTAACCTAATCGCGACCATTCCATTCAATCATAAGTCGCTTAACAGCAAAGATATTCTTGGTCATATTTACGAATACTTCCTAGGCCAATTTGCGCTTGCTGAAGGTAAGAAAGGCGGCCAGTTCTATACGCCTGCCTCCATCGTTTCGCTGATTGTTGAGATGATTGAACCGTTTGAAGGTCGTGTGTATGACCCTGCAATGGGTTCTGGCGGTTTCTTTGTGCAATCAGAGAAATTTATTGAGCGTCGTGCTAACCAAAAAGAGATTGACCCGTTAACGCAAAAGCAACGAATCTCGATTTACGGTCAGGAATACAACTACACCACATGGCAGCTTGCAGCGATGAACATGGCAATCCGTGGCTTGGATTATGATTTTGGTAAGGAGCCAGCCAGTACCTATACCAATGACCAGCACCCTGATTTACGAGCTGATTTCATCATGGCAAACCCTCCATTCAATATGAAAGAGTGGAACACGGGTGTTGATGACAACGATCCTCGCTTCAAATACGGCCAACCTCCAGCAGGTAACGCAAACTTCGCATGGATGCAGCACATGCTTCACCATCTCGCTCCTGATGGCTCTCAGGCGCTTCTATTGGCAAACGGTTCGATGAGTTCAACTACCAACAACGAAGGTGAAATTCGTGCGGCCTTAGTTGAGAACGATCTGGTTGAGTGTATGGTTGCGCTTCCGGGGCAACTGTTTACCAACACCCAAATCCCTGCATGCATCTGGTTCTTAACTAAAAACAAAAAAGCTCGCACCGATAAATCGGGTCGAAAACTGCGTGATCGCAAAGGCGAAGTGCTGTTTATTGATGCTCGCAACCTTGGATATATGAAAGACCGTGTGCTTCGAGATTTTACCCAAGATGATATCCAGAAAGTCGCTGACCTGTACCACGCTTGGAAAACAGGTGAAGAAGTTAATGGCCTCGTCTATGCAGACCAAGCTGGCTTCTGCAAATCCGCAACGTTGGAAGATATTAAGAAAAATGATTTTGTGCTCACTCCGGGACGTTACGTTGGCGCGACGGAAGAGCTAGATGACGGCATTCCGTTTGCTGAGAAAATGGCGACGTTAACCTCAAAATTGAGTGAGCAGTTTGCAGAGTCAGAAATGCTAGAAACAGAGATTAAGAAGAATCTAGCGGGGTTGGGATATGAGCTTTGAGCAGACGCCTCTTAATGAATTTATCACATTACAAAGAGGGTTTGATCTTCCGAAAGGTGATAGAGCTGAGGGTGCAGTCCCTGTCATCGCATCTACAGGGGTTGGAGGCTATCACAACACTGCTAAAGTCGAAGCTCCCGGAGTAGTAATTGGTCGAAGCGGAAGTATCGGAGGAGGTCAGTATATTCAGGAACCGTTTTGGCCCTTGAATACCACACTCTGGGTTAAAGACTTCAAAGGACATGATCCTCGCTATATTTATTACCTGATGCGAAGCATTGATTTTACCAAATTTAATGTGGGATCTGGTGTACCTACACTCAATCGAAATCACTTAAGCTCATTATTGGTAAATGAGATAGGTATCGATAGAGAGAAAATAATTGCTAAGTTGTTAGGTGATCTTGACGACAAGATAGCTCTCAACACTCAAACCAACCAAACCCTAGAACAAATGGCGCAAGCCATCTTCAAGTCATGGTTTGTCGACTTCGACCCAGTCAAAGCTAAGATGAACGGCGAACAACCAGAGGGAATGGATGCTGCTACTGCCTCGCTATTCCCCGAAAAGCTCGTTGAGTCTGAGCTAGGGTTGATCCCGGAAGGTTGGGAAGTCGGAACACTGGATAGCCACACATCTATGATTATTGATCATCGTGGCAAAACACCTAAGAAGTTAGGTAGTGATTGGGTTGAGGAAGGTTACCCAGCGATATCTGCAAAAAACATTAAATCCAAAAAGATTGTTCGCCCAGACACAATTCGTTTTATCGATGAAGCTACATACAAGAAATGGATGAAAGAGCCGCTTATCAAAGGTGACATCATCATGACTTCTGAAGCGCCTATGGGCGAGCTGTACTTCTTTGATGGTTCAGAAGATTTTTGTTTAAGCCAAAGACTATACGGTCTCAGAGCTAACAGTGATGTTTGTAGTCCAGAATTTTTGTTTAACTGGCTCCAAACAACAAAAGCAAAGGCAGATATGGAAGGGCGAGCTTCTGGTACAACTGCATTAGGCATTAAGCAAGCTGAGCTTCGTAAGGTTAAGATTTTGACCCCACCACTAGAACTTGTAGAAAAGTACAGTGCTGTAGCTAGTAATCTAGTCGATATGGCAGCGAAAAATAATGCACAAAATACAGTTCTTGAAGACCTGCGTGAAACCTTGCTTCCTAAATTGCTTTCCGGCGAAATCGAGTTAGGCTAACAGAACTAAAAATAAACAGATAATAGCCTCAGACTTGGCTAAAAGTACTGAGGCATCATGGAATCATTGATATGGAAAGTTTACTTGTTAACGTCAGTAAATATGCTTCAAGTCATCAAACATCTCCTACAGAAAACTTCATTACCGAAGCGTTTGCTTGGTTACTTAAATATGATGACGTGGTTAGAAAAGCATACGCTAAACTACTTGCCGAAAAATCACCACAGCATAGAGCGGAGATCTTAAATCTATCCACTTCTACAGATATAGAGACTCAAGTCAATTATGGTGGAAAATATCCTGATCTGTTGTGGAACGCTGCCGATGAAGACTTTTGCCTTGTTTTTGAACACAAAGTATGGTCTGAGCTACACGATAAGCAACTCAGTAATTATCGAAAATTCGCTGAAACTCATCTGAACAAGTCATTTCTCATTGCTCTCGTTACTGCTCACTCTGGACAACACCGCCAATCACCGAATATCGCTTTGTGTTGGTATGAAGTTGCCAACATTATTGAGTCGCTCGGTGAAGGTGATAATAAGGAAAGCTGGTTACGCGCGGAGTTCGTTAACTTAATAAAAAGCAACGGATTAGTAAATTCAACACCACTAAACCCTTTAGCAATCGCCTATTACAATGATGTTAAAAATATAGACAAACAGCTTTATGAAATAGCACGTCGATCTCTGCATCGGTCATGGCCTGTTTATCAGGAAGGTAATAAGGTTAAATTTCACCTTCCTCCTAAACACCGTAACGCGCGTGGTCGCTACGATGCCTTTGGTCGAATTGGTTTGGAGTTTTCCTCAATCAATGCAGGCAATGACGAAAGTGGCTGGATACCCGGAATATTCTGCGGGTTTATTATCGATGGTTATGATCATCAAGTCGAAGATTTGGTAAAAAATGGGCCTATTGCATCGCTAGTACTGAGTGTTAATAAAAGCATCCAGTCTAGTTTAAAGTCTCAAGGGCATTATGACCTTTTGGTCAATGAAATTAAGGCGAAATTGCCCACAGATTGGAAGCTAAGTGATAGAACTATTGCAGGGCTTAAATTAAACCCGTGGCATCCTTTGATTGTATATCGCGAGCTTACGAGCTTTATTCAGGATGCTCAGACGTTAGAAGAGCAGACGGAAGTATATTTTACCCAAATGGCAATGTTACAAAGCATTTTTCTTGATAGTGATGCGTTTAATTCCTTTTGCACCGAGATGCAGCGCTTAAGTAGCGAGGAAACAAAGTGATAACAGAAGACCAACTAGAACAACAATGCCTCGATTGGTTTAAAGAGCTAGGCTACCAATACCAAAATGGCTATAACATAGCGCCGGATGGTGACACCCCCGAACGTGAAAACTATCAGCAGGTCACGCTACAAGCACGTTTAGTGTCTGCCTTGGAAACCTTAAACCCTAATGTACCCAGTGATACCTTAATCGAAGTAGCGAAAACCGTTGCCACGCCGCAAACGCCTGTACTGATTAAAAACAACAAACTCTTTCACCAATATTTAATCGAAGGTGTGCCTGTTGAATACTCGGTAATGGAGCAAGAACAATGGGTGACCAAGCATACTCATGTTCGATTAATTGATTTTGAGAACCGCGAGAATAACGAGTTCTTAGTGGTCAATCAGTTCACCATCACGGGCACCAAAGTCAATCGTAGACCCGATGTGATTGTCTTCATTAATGGCTTGCCGATGGCGGTCATCGAACTGAAAAACCCCGCCTCTAATAACGCCGATATTTGGAGTGCGTATAATCAAATTCAGACGTACAAAGACGAAATATCCGACTTGTTCGTATTTAATGAAGCATTGGTCATCAGTGATGGTATTTACGCTAGAGTAGGCTCATTGACCGCGAACAAAGAGCGCTTCTTGCCATGGAAAACGATAGAGAGTGAAAACGACAAACCACTACTCGAATTCCAATTAGAGACCATGGTGCGTGGCTTCTTTAAGCCGGAACTGTTGCTCGATTATATTCGTTACTTTGTATTGTTCGAAAATGATGGCGACAAGATCATCAAAAAAATCGCAGGTTATCACCAATTCCATGCCGTGCGTGCTGCGGTTAAAGCGACTGTCATCGCGGCCACAACCTCTGACCAAGTCACCGAGCCACGAGCCAACTATGCCAATACTGTGGTGCCCGGAAGCAAAAAAGCAGGCGTGGTTTGGCATACTCAGGGAAGTGGAAAAAGCATTTCGATGGTCTGCTACGCAAGTAAATTGCTGCAACAACCAGAAATGAATAACCCAACTTTAGTGGTGGTGACTGACCGTAATGATCTAGACGGTCAGCTATTTAACACCTTTACGATGGCGCAAGAAACGCTAAAACAGATCCCTCAGCAGGCAGAAGACCGTGACTCATTACGTGATTTACTGCTCAATCGTCAATCCGGTGGCATCATCTTCACAACCGTACAAAAATTTGCTCTGCTCGATGAGGAAATGGCGCATCCTACTCTTTCTGAACGTTCAAATATCGTGGTGATGTCAGATGAGGCTCACCGCAGTCAGTATGGCAACAAAGCTCGTCTTGTTGATGTCAAAGACGAGGATGGCAATGTGATTGATCAGCGTTATGTCTATGGCTACTCCAAATACATGCGTGATGCCTTGCCAAATGCCGCTTTTATTGGTTTTACAGGTACACCGATATCGATGGACGATAAAGATACTCGCGGTGTCTTTGGTGATTATGTTTCTATCTACGATATTCAAGACGCGGTCGATGACGGCGCGACAGTGCCGATTTACTACGAATCCCGCTTAGCCAAGCTCGATATTAATCAAGATGAAATCGAAGCGCTTAACGATCAGGTCGAAGAGGAAATTGGCGAAGACGAAGAAACGGAAAGTCGCGAGAAAATAAAATCACAGTGGTCAGCTCTCGAAAAACTCGTTGGTGCGGAGCCAAGAATCCAGCAGGTTGCACAAGATCTGGTTGAGCACTTTACCATTCGCTGTGAAACTTTTCCGGGCAAGGCGATGATTGTTGCCATGAGTCGCGAGATTTGTGTGGATTTATACGATGCCATCGTGGCCATCAAACCCGAATGGCACAGCGATGATCCAAACAAAGGCACGATCAAAATTGTTATGACAGGCAGCGCTGCTGACAAGGCCAAAATGCAGCCTCATATCCATGATAAGAAGACCAAAAAGCTGTTCGAGAAACGTTACAAAGATACCGATGACGAATTGCAATTGGTTATTGTGCGAGATATGTGGTTAACAGGTTTTGATGCGCCTTGTTGTCATACCATGTATATCGACAAGCCAATGAAAGGTCATAACCTGATGCAGGCGATAGCGCGAGTGAACCGCGTGTTTAAGGATAAGCCCGGAGGTTTAGTTGTTGACTATATTGGTATTGCCAATGAACTTAAAAACGCACTGAAGACCTATACCAATAGCCAAGGTAAGGGAAAGCCAACCGTTGATACCGCTGAAGCTTTCGCAGTCTTTATGGAAAAAATCGACGTAATTCGCGGTATGTTTGCCACGCCTGTTGATGGTGACATCTTCAACTATCGTCCGGATTTTGAAACCAAACCGCTGCAACTGCTTCCGGGAGCCGTGAACCATATCTCAGGTCTCTCACACCGCAACAGCAAAGGCGAAGAAGTTCGTGATGGCAAACGCCGTTTCCTTGATGTCATGGCTGCGTTGATGAAAGCCTTCTCATTGTGTAATACCTTGGATGAGGTTGATGGTTATAAGAGTGAAATCGCCTTTTACGGAGCGATCAAAACCGCCTTCTTAAAACACTCTACGGTTGATACCAAACGCAGCGATGAACTCCGTAATTCAGCTTTGCGCCAGATCCTGAATAACGCGGTGGTTGCCGATGGTGTGGATGATATCTTTAAAACGGTTGGTTTAGATAAACCGAATATTGGCTTGCTCTCTCCTGAGTTTTTGGAAGATGTTGCCAATATGAAAGAGAAGAATCTAGCTGTTGAGCTGCTAGAAAAACTGCTGCGCGACGAAGTGAAAGCAAGAATGAAAAACGATGTGGTGCAGGAGAAAAAATATTCTGACCGTATCATGATGACCTTGCAAAAATACCATAATCGTAACATTGAAACCGCTCAGGTGATTGAAGAGCTGATCCAGTGGGCTAAAGAGATGCAAGCTGACGCTGAGATGATGGAAAAGCTGGGGCTTTCCACTGATGAAATTGCGTTTTACCGTGCATTGGTCACCAACGAAGCATCTGTGCGCACCTTAGGCGATGACAACCTGCGCCAACTCGCTATTGAACTCACGCACCAACTGCGTAAATCGGCTACTGTAGATTGGCAGAAACGAGAAAGCGTGCGTGCACGGATGCGCAACCTTGTACGCCGTTTATTGCGTCGCTGGAAGTACCCACCTGATGCGGCTGAAGAGGCGATTAAGCTGGTTCTGGATCAAGCAGAAGTGCTAGCTGACGGGTGGTATGCGGCATGATTAAATGAAAGGCAAGGTCTGAGAGCCTTGCCTTTCTATTAGTGTTGACATTGGTCGTGTCTTATCATCCTACTTTCTGCTGAATATTATTTATAGTGTGTTTGTATTTAGAGAATGATCCCAGTAGTTTTCTTTTCCTCTTTAGGCTTAACGACTTTTGGCTTTGCATGTTCTGTATGCTTTCGTTTTGACTTCGTATAAGCGGACTTACGTGCAATACTATGATTTTCGATTTCTGCAATATTTCCTTTTACTACTTTTGCATAGGCAAACTTAGGTAATACTTTGGTCACTTCAATGGTCGCAACTTTGATTTCATCGTGGCCTAAACTCTCTTTTGTCACTGGATCGATAAATTTTTCACCCAAATTGAAGACATCAAAGTATTGTCCTTGCTTAACTGTATTACCGCCCGAGTTCAAAACTAAAGAGCCATTATTGCCAACTAAAACCACTAACGGATAAATGTTATCTTTTAGTTGGTTAAATATTTTTTTCGAAGCAATATCAACCAGAAGATTCAAATTGTTTCTACTTGAAGTGGTTGGAACAGTTGCTGACCATTTCACTTGATTATTGACAACATCGAGAATTTGAAATTTTACCAAAACTTTAGAGCTATAGTAGGTTTTCACATCTTTAATGCTTTCCCCTGTGAGCTCTACGGTACGTGAATTATCGACGACACTTTTGTTAGTGTTAGCAGTAACAACCTGACCAGTTACAAAATACTGTAACGTTGGATCGAGTCTGTCATATAGTACTTTGAACTTTCGGTCTTGCACCAAAAGTTCTTCGACTTTTTTGCCAATAATAGTGCCTTTTGGGCCAGAAAAACTACCAACAGCGATTGTTCTTCTTTTGGCATTTTGATCTTTTATTTTCTCTCTAGGGTCAACCTCAACCTTAACCTCTAACTTTACCTCACAGCCATAACTTGAACACTTTTCATGTAGCACTTTGTACTTAACGTTCCCTCGCGAGTATGTTGCAGTACCATCTGCCATAGAGTCGTTTAACTGTTTTGTCTTTCCGTTGTTAGTTGATGTAAGGAGTGAAGTGCGGGCACTTTCAATAGATACACCTGAGACCTGTTCTACCGCACGCCTTAAACTGACATCAATAGCCTGATCTAATGTTTCTCCTTGCCCATTTGTTATAACTTTCTCATAACTTGCAGCACTAGATAAACATGAGAATAAGCTTGCTGCGCAAAGTAGTATAAGCCTTTTATTCATGTTAAAAATCCGCCACATCAAACATATCTTCCGATTCAGCCGAGTTAATGTTATCAGAGAGAGTTTCTGCTCCCAGGGCTTCTTGCTCCAGCTTTTCAGCACTCATTCCACTTGCCATATTTTTTGCACTCACAATCTTCTTGGGGTGCCAAACGAGTACCGTCCCCACCATTTCATGCCCCATCACAGGGTGCTTACGACGCCATTCAAACTCAGTACTTACACCAGTCATATTTTGTACACTTGATGTCATTGAAGCACTTTGTTGAACGGATTTGATTAATTCATTAGTTAAGCCTGGGGACTTTTTGCGAACAGCACCTGTTATCAAATCGAACTGCTCAGCTTTACTGACACGGTTTTCCTCTGAAGTTGACTCTTGGAAATCACCATTCAGATTATAGGTTTGTGCCAAGCTCGCCCAAGCGTTGTTTGTTGCAAAGCTCTTAGCTGCTTTACGTTCAATTTTTCTTTCCGTTGGTGAGGATGTATAAGTAACGCCTGCTTGACCGTATGAAATCAACATGGGATAGCCGTCGGAGTCATAGCTAACTTGAGTTCCTACCTTCAGATATAGACTGTCTTTTTGGTTATAGAACATATCGTAGATAGATGTCATTTTAGGGTTAGCTTTATCTTTCTGTGGTGTAATTTGACCGCCGGAATCGATCATTGCACGAACTTGATCTCGTTTATTTGCAGACAAAGCAAGTACAACCCCAACTGTTCCTTGACCAGAATCTCTGATTTCCTCATAGGTTTTGATAATCATCATTCCAGCCAAATCACCGTATGAAGACCTTATAGTTTGCTTGATCACTGACTCTTTAAATAGATCGCGCTTGATCGATGGTGGGGCTGCTTCAAACTCTTTTGGATCAATCCCCATTTCTTGTAATTCTGCATCAAGTTTACCTTCCAGCACCGCAACCACTTTATCTAAGAAGCTCGCCATCTGAGAGTCACTCTTAAAATCCTCTTCAGTCGGGGTCGGCAAGCCGCTATTTTTAGTCATGGAGTAAAGCATGTTATTTTCGACACTGGTATTTAGTGTTTGTAAGTATTCTTTTTGCGCCTCTAATACGGCCTTATCTAATGCTGCTACTCGAAACTCTGCCCATCGAGGGTCATTGCGCTCTGCCATGATTTCAGCAGAACCAGAATAAATAAATACACTATGTTGCTTACCCTGTTTATATAAGGTGCGTTTTACGTTTGCCACATAAGCATCAAGCTTTTCATCAATGGCATCAGTGGTATCAACATCGTTTTGAACTTGGACCACATCTTTATCGGTTTGTTTGCCCGCAGCCTCTTCTGTTATTTCTGCTACCGTTGTTGTATCTACTAAATTACCTTCTTGAGATGCATGTGTTGGTAATGACAAGCCAGCGATTACCATTGCTGTAAGTAATTGGTTTAATTTCATTTTTAATCACCTAACCCTCTAACTAAAAGTAATGGGCAGCTTTCACTGCCCATCATTTGACGCTACCTACCAGCTCACACTTGAGCCATCCGCTACCTTGCCGACTACTCGCTCTCCTTCCCAATACGCTAAACCATTTTCTATATTGGTTAGTGACATTTGGAAATAGTACTCAATTCGTGTATCTCCGTTATCTAGAGTTGAGTCTCGCTGAAGGATTTTGCCTGATAGGCTAAAGTCTGGGGCTAGTACTTGGTTATCTCCTTTGACACTTGCCTGTTTGACCATTTTGGAATTTTTTAAATCACGCATTTTTTTTGTGGCATCGTCCTCACCGAATGCAGTTGTTACTAAGAATTTTCCTGATTGAAGTAACTTTACTCTTAAAGATTTGGTTAGCTGATCAGTGTCTAAGCGCTGCATAGTGTCATTCTCAATGCCACTTACATAAATAATGTATCGACCACCAACATCTGCTTGAGGGTGAGTCATCAATTTATTAGAAATAATGTCATCAGCCATTTCATTTGCTGCTTTCGAGAAATCAGCGTAAGAGAGGGCTGCTACCACATTTGTCGTTGTATCAGCAGCATCAATATAAGATGTGGTTGTTTTACAACCAACCAAGCTCATCGCAGCTACAACAGCTGCAATTGTCAATTTTTTCATGTTTATCCTTAAATATTTACGACTTTTACGGATGGTTCTATTAATGGAGAGACCGCTTTCACGTAGATGATGTGTTTGTTAGATTCTGTACTAAGCTCAACTGGAATAGTGAAAGATCCTGCCTTTATTTCAACTGTATTGTGTTTGGCTTTGATTCGAGTTGCTTGATATTCACTCGGTAGGGCTGAGAAAGTTCGAATATCAGCACCAGTAGTCACCATTTGTAAAATGGCTAATGCATCACCAAGTAAAGCGTTTTCATCTTTAACTTGTTTTTGAGCGATGGTTTTTAATGTTACTCGGGTGATTTCACGAGCTAAAATATATGGAAACTCCTGATCGAATTCGGCACTAATTATCTTATCCATATCTGCAATAGTGCTGGTCTTTGAACCATTAATTGTAATGCTGTCAAATGTTGTACCGCGTTTTTTCAAGGTAGGAATTGCGATACCAGCATAAGATACATTGTTAGACAGTAAGAAAATTGGCAGATCAATTCGACGCTCTTCTTTCACTGGCGATTTGCCATTTTCAAAAATCACCCAAACTTGATCTTTTAGCTTAGATTGGCTTGGATTTTTAACCATACTACGTGCCAATTGATAGTCCGCTTTGGCAGCAGGTGAACCAGTAAGAGAGTGTACACGCTTGAAAGAGTTAGCAGCTTTTTCAAAGTCTGACTTAGATTTACCTGTGATGAGTAAATGAAGACCGTAAGAATATGTAGTAAAAGGGTTTACGTAGCCTTCATAAGGTTTCCATTGGCCTTGCTCAATACCTGCTTTTTTTAGTGTATTTTGTGTCAAATCCGATTCTATGGTCTGCTTTACCAAAGCGCTTGACTCACCAGCTTCAGACTCCAGTTCTTCACTTCGCTCCTTAATGATATCTGCAAAATGTTGAGCTGCTCTACGCTGTCGCTCTTCTGCTCTATTTAGTTCAACGCGAGCATTTTGATAGTCATGAAGTGATATAAAATTCCATGCTTTAATGGTATTTGTCATGATGCCGTCGTAATGCGCTTGTTCGTAAGCCAACATGGCGTCATTTCCAACCATTGAACCAATAAGCTCAACTCCCTCAGAAGCAGTACTTTCCGTATCTTCTTCTTTCATCATTGTTTCTGTTTCATCAAGCAGCTTGGTGGATAATTCGTATTCACCTGCATAGTTCAAGCTTGCACCAGCTTGCAATGTCCATAGTAGGTCGCTTGTTTCACCTGAATCGTTATCGTAGCCAGCATGTTCTAAGGCTACTTGAGATGCTCCCGAAAAGTCACCAGAATCAAGTTTTGAATTGAAGCTATCGAAGTCGTTTTTCTGCATCATACTTGTACAGCCTGACAACATAACCACACTGATCGTGCTGCTAATTAGTTTTATATTCATTGACTTTATTGTTATCTAAATGATTGATTTTTTGAACTAGAATCACCTTATACTCACAAATAGCACTGCAATCAAGCTCTTAATGTGTGGTTAATTAACACTTTTAGTATTATCCGATTATTGAATGTTATTTATTTGATTTATGTCATTAGACTCACATGCGTCTCTTGTCTTTGAAAGTTGAGTGTATCTACTAAACGTAAGCGAATATCGATTGTTATCAGTAGGGAAGCTCTTCTTATCTCAATTGGACCATTTCATTATGTGTAGTAGTAATGAAAGGAATTTCAGATAGATATTATCTTCGTGTATATCCCAACGGTTTCATTTTTAGGAGCTTTTTATGCACGAAAACAACTACTATTTTGATGGTCCTGTTACAGCAGATAAGGTGCTCGACGCGGCCGCTGAAATCCTTGCCACACGGGCTCTCCGAGGCGAACAATATTGCAATCCCGAAGCAACAAAAACCTATTTATCTTGCAAATTAAAACACCATGAAAGAGAGGTGTTTGCGGTGATGTTTCTAGATAATCAGCATCGCCTTATTGCTTTTGAAGAGCTCTTCTTTGGCACAATTGATTCGGCAAGTGTTTATCCCCGAGAAGTCCTCAAAGCGGCTTTAAAAATCAATGCCGCCGCACTCATCTTTGCTCACAATCACCCTTCTGGTGATGCCACACCTTCCCAAGCCGATAAACAAATTACGCAAAGGCTCAAAGAGGCTTTAGCGCTGGTGGACATTCGAGTTCTTGATCATATCGTGGTTGGTGATAGCGCCATCTCTTTTGCAGAAAGGGGGCTACTATGATCCAGAAAATATCGGGTGAACTGGAATTGCAGGATAGCTTTCATCAAGCATTGCTTTTGATAATCCAACGTTATTCGATTCCTCAACAAGCTCAACGTATTGTCCTGAACTGTCGACAAAAACGCTATTACCAGACGGGGCAGGGGCTGCATCCTATTGAAATTCAATTTCGTCGAACATCGGCCAGTGAAGATTGGCAGGTCGTCTGTTTAGCGAGTTTTTCTTATTCGGAAAATAAACCGAGTGAGATGGAGCCTGAACTCTACTTTCATCTCTTCAATCTTTGGTGTTATCAACCAGATAGCGGTGCTGCAAGTCTCGCACACCCGCAAGTAAAAGCGCTGTTAGATACATGGCTGAACGTGCTCTCTCGACACCTTACTCAGTCCCTCTTTGATGACATTCAGTTATCGATGATTCAAACCTTCGATGAACACCACTCATGATCACATTTTAACCTCGGCCACTTTTAGGAGATCTAGCCATGTCTATACTGAATTTTACGCCGTCAGTGCTGCCTGTTTCTAATAAGCTTCTGGCGTTATTAAACCAACATTGTCATGCCTCAATGGAATCAACACAGTCCACCAGCCATGCCCTCTCTATCCATTTTCGAGACAAAAGCTATAGCGCGGAAGAAGGGGGATATCATCCGGTTGAGATTGGCCTCAACATTGTGAATGGTAAAACGGTTGATATTCTCTACATTACCGATTTTGCGTATATGGGGAGCTATTATCCGGAGTTAGAGCGATGCATTGATTTTGACTTTGGCAATCAAGTCGCTTTTACCGTCGCCACGGGATGGCAAAGCATTCGCTCTCCAGGCATCGATGAGCTGTATCAAATGTGGGAGCAAAACTTTCTTCAGTACGTCGAATGGGAGTGTTACGACGACATTCAGATTTCTCATTAACTTTTATCAATCTAGCTAAGCTTTAACCTGCTGCTTTATATCTCTACCAAAGAATCAATCAAACTTCTGGTTGTGGTAATCCCAACTGTTCATCTCGCTCTGTCACTCTTTCTAATATCCAGTCTTGGACCTCGCTTTCTACCCAAGCCACGCTGCGAAAGCCCAGTGATACCGATTTAGGGAACTTACCCTCAGCCATGAGCTTGTACATGTACGCACGGCTCAAACCTGTATTATCCAGCACTTCTTTTAGTCGAATTAGTCTCATTTTTCTGTCCTCATGATTTGTTCGTCATAAGGAGGTAGCTAGTTGTAATTTTTCCGGACGCTAACTAAGGAGCGCTTATGTCCGAACAGCACGATCTTTTCACTACGCTTGAAAGCGAGATACGCCAGGCATCCCTCAATGAATGTACTCGCACCAAGTTACTCGATAACCTCAAACAAATGAGAGCCACCGAGCTCAACATTCTCATTACAGGAGCCACCGGAGCAGGAAAAAGCTCAACGATTAACGCTCTCTTTGACATGAGTGTTGCAGAGGTGGGAATCAGTTGTGAGCCGCACACTCAGGGTGTTACGCAATATCGTCTGAACAATCTTATTCTTTGGGATAGTCCTGGTCTGGGGGATGGTATCGAAGAAGACAAGCGCCATGCCCGCTTATTGAAAAATACGCTGAGAGCGAGAGATGAGCAGAACCGTTTCGTGATTGACTTGGTACTTGTGATTCTTGATGGTAGCTCACGCGATTTAGGTACACCTATCGGCTTGATTAACGATGTGCTTATTCCTGCATTAGGCGAAGACGCACAGCACCGTTTAATCATCGCCATTAATCAAGCCGATAATGCGTTAAAAGGAAATCAAGCCTGGAACTACGAAAGCAATACACCGACACCCGTGTCTAAAACTTATCTTGAAACCATGGTGCGCTCGGTTCATCGACGCGTATTGCGTGCAACAGGGGTTTATCTAAAGCCCGTCTACTACGTTGCGGGGCACTGTGATGGATTGGCCAAGCAACGGCCCTATAACCTTTCCAAGTTGCTGTATTTGATTGTTGAACGTTTACCAAAAAATAAACGGGTCTTACTGGCGAATCGCACGCTTTCCCCTCGACATGAGAATTGGAAAGACAACGATGCCAGTGATTACAACAAAAAAACCAGTCTTAGTTTGTGGGAGGCAATCTTCGACACGACGACTCAAGGTGCGCAATACGGTGAAGAGATAGGAAGTGTGTTTGGCACGACAGGTAAGCACCTGGGCAAAATTATAGGCGGTGCACTAGGGGCATGCTTAGGCAGTTTACGCTATCTCTTTGGCTGGTAGATAAGCGCCACTACGGTTACATCTCTCAAAGCCAACCTCTATTCGACATAAGTTGTCGCAACCACCTTTTAATATCAACTTATTGAATAACTGTTCAAAGGATACTTCTCATGAAACCAATTATGCTTACAACGGCACTGTCAGTGCTATTGGCCTTTAATGCGTCAGCTGAAGGCTATAAAGTGGAATACAAAGACATCAATACTCAATGGGGAACCAAAACGAAAGTATTTGTGACCTCTCTGTTTGATTTCACCACTATCTACAAAATTGAGGTGAATCGAGGTAACTGCGAAGTTGCCTGGCCAGAGATGCCTAAGGTGACGGTAAACAAGAATAAATACAGCCAATCAGATGACTTACTCAATAATCTGACTAACCCCAATTACAAAAAGTCATCTAGCGATAGCAAAGCGAATGGGGTTGTATGGCACCGTTATCCTGAGGTGGACTTAAAATACGGAGATTCAACCGGATACGTCACCACAACGCGCTGTAGAGTCTTAGAGATAAAAATCTTCTCCAGTGAAGGTGAGTTCCGTTATACGACAGATTAGATTATAGAAAGGCCCCCTACGGGCCTTTCTTTTTTGCCTTCTCACTTGCAACTGCTGTGGAAGTTTTTTCCTTTATCCCCAAAAGGCTTACTTTCAAGTTTTGCTAAATAGCTGACACGGTAAAAAGCCTGATTGTATTGGTTGTAAAAAGTCTCCGTATCTAGTCGCTTATTAATTTCATAAGTACCGTTATTAGGGAAAAAAATCGCACTACTTGCTTGCCCGACCGTAATACCGATTGCACTTGCCCAAGCCTTAGCGACCATCCCTGAAACGTATTCACCCGTAAGGTCATCATAAGGCCCTATTCCTTGAAAAACATCACCATTTAGCAATACGGCTACGTGATAGTGAGGATACACTGAAGTGACTATCTCTCTACACCAGATAAATCGAGGTTGAGAGTGGCGGTTGTGCTTCTTACGTTTTAGATAAGCACACATGATCGCTTTGAAGGACTCTTGGAACTTAGTAATCTGTTTGCCAGTTACCCCGTTAACCGGATAACCATCTGGGTAATGTAAATCAAATCGCATTAGCCGTGTTCGAGGGTATTGGCTTAACGCATAATCGAAAGTCTTCTTGGTTTTTCGTAAGTACTTTGGTTCAAGGGCCCCTTGGCTGGTATTGAAACTCAATGGCATACCGTTGATGTGTAACTTACATGCATTGTTGATGTTATTCATTTCTACCATTCCTATTGGTTAGTGTTCTCAATAGGTAGATAGGTTGTTGTAATTTATTAGATAAGATTCATATAAATACTATTATTACCGACAGTTTTTCACTCCCTTCCTCCAGCCACGTATCTTTGTTCAGCAAGGCGTCCTGTAGTTTCAAAACTTGCAAGAGTTACTCTGATGAAAACTACCCGTCAGTTTGGCGAAACGCCTCTTTCCTTTTCGAAAAAACAGACATCAAACGATGTCATGTTGCCAATAACGTCATGCCTGAGCTTACGCTGTCACATAAGAACAGGTCTAATCTCCGTGATTTCTCAATGAAAAGGCTATGATAACCTTGCTAAAGCTAGGTTTGGCGTTGGGTTGTCTATGAAAATATCTACTTGAAAAACACTTTTAAATGACGTAGAAAATACTGAATTAATACTTAATTATTACTAAGTAATTTATGGAAAATGTTATTGAGAATGTGAACATAGATAGTGATCCTAGATTTCTTTTTGATGTGAGCTTTATGATGAAATTACTCCCCACTCAGAAAGATATTGACTCGAGAATCATGATTGCTAAGAAGGCAGTAAGGAGTAGTTCTGTTGAAGATGTTGAGGAAAAAAGACGGCAGTTTTTAAAAAACAATGTCGCTCTAGTCACATATGAATGGATAGACTTTAGTGACTATGTGACGTGTTATTTTATTTGGTACTTTATGCTATTAACGATACGAGATAGGAGTGATAAAGAGATAGACAAAAGATTGAGCTTCAGTGTTGATGTAGCTTTCGTAGATAACATGTTCGATATTATTCATAGAGACATTCCTAGATTCCCAGAGCAAGCCTCAAAGTTCAAAGTGCATACGATTATCTTCTTACACTTCCTCTTTTCTCAAACCAAGACATATGGAATCTCACAGAGAGAATTTTTAGATGCAATAAAGAGGAAATTCCTCGAGTTCAGACGGTCACCATTCTTCAGACTAACCCTGGAGGAGAATGAGGATAGAGCATTATGGACAGAAGAAAGACTAAACAATGATCGTCTGAAGCTACCACAGGAAATACCTGCTACTAAAAAAGCACATAGCTTATCGTTAGCGATATCGCTGTTTCTTTGGGATCAAAGCTCTCAGTTTTCATTAAATACCTCAGGTGAGGAGCAAATTGTTGGCAAAAGTGTGTACGTTCATAAACTGAATCTTTCATGGAATCAATATAAGCATAGAGAGAAGAACAAGCTTAAGAAGGTGAAGGCCTACAGTTTTGAGATGGAGGAGTCTCTGCAAAAGAAAATTGACCACCTATCTAAAGCACTTGATATGAAGAAAAACAGGCTTATTGAGTATCTCATAGAGCAGGAGTACACCAAGCAAACTAAAAAATAGCCAGGGTGCTTTAGTACTCAGAACGGATTGTTTCTGAAAAATGAGCGCGCACTGATTTCTGATTTAGTGATGACAGAAACAAAAACGCCACGAGCAAAGCTGGTGGCGTTGACATTAAATCCAATCATAGCAATCGAGCATTTTAGATGCTCCCGTACCCCAAGCCGTACCCAGAGCGATTTTATCTACAATTAAAAGCCGTTTAACCCCTTATTTAATGCGCTCTAGCAGTACGCCTGCTTCCATATGGTGGGTATAAGGGAATTGGTCAAACAGAGCAAAACGCGTCACGTTGTGTGTTTCGCATAGAATGTCCAAGTTCTCTTTTAGAGTCTCAGGGTTACAAGAGATGTACATGATGCGCTCGTAACCTTGCACCATTTTACAAGTATCGACATCCATCCCAGCACGTGGTGGATCGACAAAAATCGTGTTGCAGTTGTAGCTCTTCAGATCCACACCTGCATCTTGTAGACGACGGAATTCACGCTTACCTTCGATCGCTTGAGTAAATTCCTCTGCCGATAGACGTAAGATTTGTACGTTATCAATCTTATTGGCGGCGATGTTGTACTGTGCAGATACCACAGATGGCTTCGCTAGCTCAGTTGCCAGTACGCGGTCGAAATTCTGTGCCAACGCCAGCGAGAAGTTACCGTTACCACAGTAAAGCTCTAGTAGGTCGCCAGTGCTTTCTTGGGTACAGTCGACCGCCCATTCCAGCATCTTCTCTGCGACTTTGCCGTTCGGCTGAGTGAAGCTGTTCTCTACTTGTTGGTAGATGTAGCTTTGACCATTTACATCGAGCTTCTCGATAACGTAGTCTCGGTCTAGGACAATCTTCATCTTACGAGCGCGACCAATGATGTTTAGGTTAAAGCCTTCATCATTTAAACGCTGTTTAAGGGCTTTCGCGTTTTCAATCCACTCTTCATCAAGTTGGCGATGGTAAAGGAGTGAAACCAGAATCTCACCACTTAGCGTCGATAGGAAATCCACTTGGAACAGTTTACGACGTAGTGAGTCGTTGTCTTTCATCGCTTCAACCAATAGCGGCATCAGGTCGTTGATCAGACGGCTTGCTGCAGGGAATTGGTCAACACGGTACTTCTCACGAGTTTCTTGGTTGAACATGATGTAGTAAAGATCTTCGCCTTCATGCCAAACACGGAACTCAGCACGCATGCGGTAGTGCTGCTCTGGTGATTCAAACACTTCCAGTTCTGGCATGTTGTATGGCGCGAACATATCCGTGAGACGTTCGACTTTTTCAGCCAGTTGTTCTTGGTAGCGTTGTGGGTTTACATCAAGAGTAGCCATGATCTTACCTTTTATGGTGCATTCAATTTAAGAGCGCAGATTTTATTCAATCTCAATAGGATGTCCAGTTTTGTACTGGAATTGATTTAAAGATAGTGCGTACAGGCAGAGTAGAAAGCAAAATCAATCAAAACGTTACAACTTCTAAGGGCAATATTGGCTGGACAAATAATCAATAGCTGAATAATATTTGCCTCAAGTTGGTGCTATCTAGCAATCTAGATGGCTGAAATGGGAATCTGGTGTGAATCCAGAACTGACGCGCAGCGGTAAAAGAGAACGAACGCTCATCAGACACTGCATTAGTTTATGTGGGAAGTCGAGCAAGTAGGCGGTACACCCGTGCTCTTGAGTCCGAATACCTGCCAACAACTGAGCCACAGCACTGGACTGTCATGATGACAGGGCTCGGAAGGAATTACGCGATTTAGGACAATACAATGAGAAAATCCGCACTGGCGATCACTTTGGCATCGCTGCTTTCACCTGTCTCTTATCTACAGGCCCAAGAAACCTCCACTGACGAAACCATCGTTGTTACGGCAAACCGTTTTGAGCAAGCCGAAAGCCGTACGTTGGCAGATGTCGAAGTAGTTACTCGACAAGACATCGATCGCATTCAAGCGAAAACCCTACCAGATGTATTGCGTCGCCTTACCGGGATTCAAGTTTCACAAAATGGTGGTCGTGGTCAGCTAGCGTCTTTATTTGTTCGTGGAACCAGTTCCGACCAAGTTTTAGTACTGGTTGATGGCGTACGTTTTGCACGAGCAGCGAAGGGCGCTGTGGACTTTAACCAAATCCCACTTACTTACGTTCAACGTATTGAGTACGTGCGTGGTGCGCGTGCGTCACTTTACGGCTCAGAAGCGATTGGTGGCGTGATCAATATCATCACCATTGCGCGTGCTGACGAAGAAGGAACGAAGTTAAGTGCGGGTTTAGGCAGCTTAGATTACCAGGAATTGAGTGTGGCATCTGGTATTAAAGTCACAGAGAGCGGCCAGCTAAATATCGCGCTTGGTAGTGAAAGTGATGATGGTTATAACGTTCGTCCTGTACCGGGAGTTAATGACGGTGATCGCCATGGCTTTGATACAAAGAATGGTCTGCTAGGTTACGTGCATAACTTCAATGATCAGTGGTCTGCATTTGGTAACCTACGTGCTTACGAAAATGTTTATCAATATGACAGCAGCTACGGCAGTCGCGGTTACTACGAAGCAGAAAAAGACGATCTTTCTGTCACTCTGGGCGGTAAGTATCAGTCTGATAATGTAATGTCAGAACTACAAGTAACGGCACAGAAACAGAAGTCTTGGAACTATGAGCAAGCAAAAGGCAAACACTCAGGTACTAAAGATGAACTTGAGCAGCAGAATGTCCAGTGGACCAACAGTTACTTGCTAAACAACAATACGACGTTGGCTGGTGGTATTGATTGGCGTAATGAGTCTTATAAAGACAAGAATGTGAATAAGACGTTTGATCGTACCAATGGCGCTCTGTTTGGTATGGCAACGACTAGTATTGATAAAGCAATGCTTGAGGGCAGTGCTCGCCTTGATGATAACGAAGAATACGGTAGTGAGTTCACTTACAGTTTAGCGGCTGGTTACCAATTTGTGCCAGAGTTTGGGGTTAAAGCTTCTTTTGGTACTGCGTTTAAGGCTCCAAACCTATATCAACAGTATGACCCAACATACGGTGAGAAAGATCTGAAGCCGGAAGAGTCAGATGCTTGGGAGCTAGCATTCAGCGGTGATGTCCAAGGCGTTTTTTGGTCCGTCACGGGTTATGACTATAAAATCACGAATCTTATCGATTACCATCCAACCACATACAAATATTTGAATGTCGATGGTGAAACACATATCCAAGGTGTGGAGCTTGTTGCTGAGTTTGATACAGGGATTGTGCAGCACCAGTTGAGTGCAGATTACAAAGATGCTGAAGACGATAAAGGGCATCAGTTGCAGCGCCGCGCTAAAGAAATGTATAAGTGGAATGCTTTAGTGAGCTTCGATAAAGTGGATTGGTCGGTTAGCTATCAGTACGTCGGTAAGCGTCCAGATGTGGATTACAGCACTTGGCCTTCACAAGATATTACGCTTTCTTCTTACTCGTTAGTTGATACGGCGGTGACTTACTATCCGAATGAGTCGACCTCTATTAGCGCTCGTATCGATAATCTACTTGATGAAGAGTATGAGATGGCAAAAGGTTACCCTGCTGCAGAGCGAGCGTACTATCTCAACGTTGGCTACGAATTCTAATCGTGAATGAGCACAAACCGCCTTCGGGCGGTTTTTAATATTTTGTGGTGGAAAATCGAATGAAGAAACCCAAGCGAGTGGTGATCAGTTGGTCCAGCGGTAAAGATTCGACATTAACGCTTGAGCGCCTTAACGAGAATCCAAATTATCAAGTTGTCGGTTTGTACACGACTTACGTAGGGAAAGAAGTCCCTTTCCAAGCAACTCCGCTTGAAGTCGTACAAATGCAAGCAGACTTACTTGCGCTTCCGCTCATTACTATCGAGCTACCTGAAGTCTTTCCAAGTAACGACATTTATCAATCGACCATCGTTAATGCATTACAAAGTAGTGGTCTGAATATAGAAGCTGTCGCATTTGGTGATATGTTTTGTAATGGCATTGCCGATTACCGACGCAGCTATATTGAACCTGTTGGCTGGGAATGCGTCTTTCCTCTATTAGGGGAGAGCAGCGAAAAACTAGCGATGGAAATCATAGAGCGTGGTATTCAAACTATGTTAATCACCATCGACGGAAGAGTTCTCCCTCCAGAATGGTGTGGTCGCTGGTATGACAAAGCCCTAATAGAGTCATTACCAAGTCAAATTGATCCCTGTGGGGAAAATGGTGAATTTCACACATTGGTTACGTCTTCGCCATCTTTTCAAGGACATATCGAGTTGACGAAGCGAGATGTAGAATCTGGAGATAGATTCAGCCATCAAAGATACCATGCTAAAGCATTGCCAAAACAAATCTACGCAGTATGATCGCAACGTTTCTGTTCTTTAGGTAAGACTCGTGCGAGTAGCAAGTAAGAAAAAAGTCCTAGTTTTTGACTCTGGTGTTGGTGGTCTTTCTGTATTCCAAGAGATACATCGCCTATTGCCCCAGTTAGACTACTTATACTTATTCGATAATCAGGCTTACCCTTATGGTGAACTCGATCAGGCTGTACTCATTTCACGAGTTAACCAACTGGTCTCTTCATTAGTCGAAGAACACCAAGTCGACGTTGTTGTCATTGCTTGCAACACGGCGAGCACCATAGTGCTTCCTTCCTTACGCGAAAATTTATCGATTCCCGTTGTTGGTGTTGTCCCTGCGATTAAACCCGCATCGCTTTTAGCATCAAAAGGGGTAGGGCTGATCGCCACTCCGGCGACAGTAACACGCCAATATACTCACGAGTTAATACGGGACTTTGCGCAAGGCAAACCAGTTGAGCTGGTGGGATCAACTCGCTTGGTAGATATGGCCGAAGAGAAGTTGCGAGGCAACAGCGTTTCTCTCGACGAACTGACAAATATCCTGCTTCCCCTTCGCGATAAAGTCGATGTTGCGGTGCTCGGTTGTACTCACTTCCCTTTAATCAAAGAGGAGATTCATCAAGCTTTGGGTGGGGACGTTACTTTAATTGATTCAGGCGCAGCGATTGCACGTCGAGTAAAAGCATTGCTATTAAGTGATGAAATTGAGGATACAGAAGAGGGAAGTAAGTCGATTTATGCCAGTGCAACTCCTTGGCAGGAAGATGCACTGAACATTTGTTTAAAGAAGCTAGGTTTTAATCCTGTTCAGGTTTACCACCATCCGGATGTTTAGGATCGTTCGCAATTCTCACTTTTAGCGTTCTCTCCATATATTCCTTTTCATTAAGTTTAGCGATAGCTGGCTTGGCATCTGCCGCAGCCATCACTACAAAACCAAACCCTCTTCTTTTTCCAGTACGCTTATCTTTCATTAAGCGTACCGCATAGACCTGTCCATATTCAGCAAACAAATCGCGAACATGACTCTCATTGGCCTTATAAGGAAGGTTGCCGACATACAGCGTTTTAGTTGAAGGATCAGGCTCCGAAGATTGAAGAACAGGTGTTTTGCTAGAAAATGAAAAAAGAAAAGCAGTAGCGATAACACCAATGAGGAAGCTCAAGGCTGGTGGGATGATGAATTGAGAGAAAATGATTCCCCCAACGATGGCCAGCCCAACACATAAAATCAGATTTTTTTTAGACGTCATTTTAATTACTACACATAGTGATAAAGAGATCGATTGTCCATTAACAGAATAGACACATGAATCTTACGTATATGGTTGGTGTTTTTCCAACCAATTGCTGTGATATGTCTCAAATGTGACGAAGAAATATGCAAATATCGCACTTTTGGCTAATTTGTGACCGGTTGGTTTTTTATTTGCAAAAAACGCTTGTACTAATTTCTCAACTCCCTATACTGCGCATCCACCGACACGGAGTGAGACGAAAGTCACACAGCGAGTCGGAATTGAGAGAAAAGAAATTTGAAAAAAATGCTTGACTCTCTCACGGTGTGAAGTAAGATACGCACCCCTAACGACGAGCAACTAAGTTGCTGAAAATGTTAGAAAAGCTCTTTAAAAATAAGAACCTATCAATCTGTGTGGGCACTCGTTGATGATAATCCAATTAGATACCTCGGTATCAAATTAGGTTTCAATGAAACGAAGTGACCATTCGAATTGGGAAGCAGCCTTGAGCTGTTTTATTTCACTTTTTAAAGTGAAAACCAATAAGAGCACAGTCAATTCAAACATTACTTATGTAATGTTCAGTATTCATTGAGCCTCTCCCTATTTATTTAGGGAATCAAAAACTTTAAATTGAAGAGTTTGATCATGGCTCAGATTGAACGCTGGCGGCAGGCCTAACACATGCAAGTCGAGCGGAAACGA
>NZ_JAWPOL010000180.1:0-1391 GCF_033391095.1 Vibrio sp. Vb0667
AACTCTCTGGTAAGACTCGTTATCGAACTATTGTGTTAGCTGAGTGCGACAAAATCAACTAACCACCATGCACTAAACAACAGGGATATAAATACAGAGATAGCACAGAAGGAACCAAACAAAGCGCCTAGGACCGTAAATGTCGTTTTCTTCATCGTTGGAGTATGAAATTTGATTTTTAATGAAAATCATTATCAATTAAATTAATTTCTATTCAACCTTTGTAGTTGGTAATATTTCACAACGTTGTATGAAAAGAATGTCTCATGTTGCCACTGATATACCACCCTATATACTCAAAACTTGAATTGCCTGAAGGGCACCGTTACCCAATCATGAAGTATCAATATCTCTACGAAGAGGTACGTCGTGATGTGCAAGCTGAGTGGGTGCAGTTTTTTGAACCACAAGCACTGTCAATTGAAGCGATCAAGCGCGTGCATGATGCGGACTATGTTGACTTACTGGCACAAGGTAATATGCCCGCCGCTAAAATGCGTCGAATCGGCTTTCCTTGGAGTGAAGCTCTGATCACTCGAACTCTGACTTCAGCGGCTGGTACACTTCTGACAGCCGAAAAAGCGCTTGAACACGGTATCGCACTGCACTTAAGTGGTGGTTACCACCATGCTCACAAAGATTTTGGTAGTGGATTCTGTTTGTTCAACGATTTAGTGATTGCGGCTAAACACATGTTGGATAACGAGCACGTTGATAAGGTTTTAATTATTGATAGTGATGTTCATCATGGTGATGGAACCGCCACCTTGTGCCAAGAAGAACCTGACATCGTGACGCTTTCTTTTCATTGCGATAAAAACTTTCCTGCGAGAAAACCACAGTCTGATTTGGATGTTCCGTTAGCAAAAGGAACAGACGATGAAACATTTTTGATGACGTTTAAAGAGGTGGTCGAGATGGCGTTGAATCTCCATCGTCCAGATATGGTGATTTACGACGCTGGGGTAGATATTCATCAAGATGATGAGCTTGGTTACTTTGACGTATCGACTCAAGCAATTTTTGAGCGTGATCGGTTTCTTTTTCAACTGATGAAAAACAGAGGGATACCTGTTGCCGCCGTTGTGGGTGGTGGATATAGAACAAACCACGCAGACCTTGTACCTATTCACATGCAGTTAATAAAAGCGGCGAGAGAAGTCTTTGCCTCTTGATAGTTGAAGAAGGCAATTAGGCAGAGCAAAGATCACTAACTTATTAGTGGTCTTTTGCTAAATGTGGCGTAGTGTTGGGCTTGTATTCAAGGAGGGATTTGTCCAAGTCCTTTCAAATCTGAATATACGAAAAAGCCCACTAATTTCTTAGCGGGCTTTTTCTAAATGTGGCGGAGAGATAGGGATTTGAACCCTAGATACGCTATTAACGTATGC
>NZ_JAWPOL010000181.1:0-1389 GCF_033391095.1 Vibrio sp. Vb0667
CACGTTTTGCATGGTCATAAAGACTTTCAATGCATCGAAACGTTTGGTTGTCGCGATGGATTTATCGACCAAGTTTGGTAGCTCATCGTGCTCACGGTTCAAGTAATCTGCGTGATGAAGCAAGAACTTAAAGTTCGACTTGTCGTTCACCAAAAGTGCGCCACAGCTGATTGTTTGGTAGAACAATTTGTGGAAATCGACACTGATAGAGTGAGCGCGCTCAACGCCTTTCAGGCGAGACTTATGACTGCTAAGGATCAGCGCACCACCGTAAGCACCATCCACATGCATCCACATGTCGTGCTTGACTGCCATGTCGGCGATGAAGTCTAGGTCATCAATTGCACCGTGATCCGTCGTACCCGCAGTACCAACAATCGCAAATGGAATTAGCCCTGCAGCTTTCGCTTGCGCAATCACTTCATCTAGCTTCGTGATATCCATGGTGCCATCAGCGTTTGCATCCACAGTCATCACCGCTTTCTCACCAAGCCCCATCCAAGATGCAGACTTTTGAACTGTGAAGTGTGATTTCTTAGAACATACGATGCGAAGTTTGTCAGCGTAGTCAGGCAGACCTAACTTCTGGATTGAGTGACCACTTAGCTTATCTGCGATCCAATCACGTGCCAGCATCAAACCCATTTGGTTACTTTGCGTGCCACCGCTCGTGAAAATACCATCGGCTTTTTCGCTTAGGTCGTACTTGTCGCACAGCCAGTTCACCACTTTTTGCTCTACGTAAGTTGCAGAAGATGCTTGGTCCCATGAATCCATTGATTGGTTCAGTGCTGCAATCATCGCCTCTGCTGCAACAGCCGGCATTAAAGGAGGCGTATGCAAATGCGCGATACAATCAGGGTGTTGAGTGAAGATAGCGTTCTTTGCCACCAGCTCTGCCGCATCATCGATTACGGATTTAAGTGGCGCATTTTTGTTGTCTAGGTCAACCGCGTTGATCGCATCTTCTAACGCTTTAGGCTCCATACCTGAGTATGGTGCGTTAACTTGTTCAAACACTGACTTCATTGCAGCAGTTGTGTGGTTCATTACTGATGCAAACTCAGCACTGCCTAGTTCACCGGTATGGATGAAGTGCTTTTTCCACTCTTCTTGTGGTGCAGCTTCAACGTGGCTACCGCCTGCGGCGATGATCGCTTCTTCAAGCACACGTAATGCGAAGTCAATCTGTTCGAATGAAATGATAAGTGGTGGAAGGAAGCGAATAACAGAACCTTCGCGGCCGCCTTTCTCAACCATCAAACCACGCTCAAGCGCAGCACGTTGAATCGCTAGGGTCAACTGACCGTCAGCAAGAGGTTCACCAAACTTGTTAAGCTCGCCGTTAGGATTCTTGATTTCAACGCCTAGCATCAAGCCTTTGCCACA
>NZ_JAWPOL010000182.1:0-1389 GCF_033391095.1 Vibrio sp. Vb0667
CTTGTGTTTAGCACTGAGTGAGAATTTATTGAATATTAAAATTAAAACATTCTTATTTAGTGAGAATTATAGTGGAATTCACCCTAGAAAAATAAGGACTCAATAGGCAACCTGATTGGATTCGTTACCTATCTCTCGTTGAAGCATTACTCAGCGGATGAGAAAAAGGAAAAAAGAGGTTTTATGAATCATGTTATTTCAATCGGCCCACAGGAGTCGTTTCTCGTCGCTATTTGTGTGTTGTTCCTAGGGCAATTTATCAACACCAAACTTCCAATTTTAAAAAAATTTAATATCCCAGAACCGATTGTTGGTGGGTTAGTCATCGCCTGTGTGATTACCGCAATGCACTTTAATGGCGTTGATTTATCCTTCGATTTACCACTGCAAAATACCTTTATGTTGATGTTTTTTGCCACCGTTGGATTAGCGGCAAACTACACCCAACTGATCAAAGGTGGTGCGAAGGTGTTTATCTTTCTCGCGGTGGCATCAGCGTACATTCTTATTCAAAACGCCGTTGGTGTGTCTTTGGCGACCGCATTGGGCTTAGATCCGCTAATGGGGTTAATTGCGGGTTCCATTACGCTTTCTGGTGGTCACGGAACAGGCGCAGCTTGGTCGCAGACTTTCCAAGATATGTACGGGCTACATAACGTACTTGAGGTTGCGATGGCATCTGCGACGTTTGGCTTGGTGATTGGCGGCATCATCGGCAGCCCAGTGGCACAGCGTTTGATAGACAAAAACAACCTAGAATCGGAATACGGCCGTACAAATCAAAGTCACCAACGTTTTCCTGAACTCGTGACTTATAACGAGCACGAAGAAGACCGAGTTACTGCAAAGAAAGTGGTCGAAAGCTTGTCGATTATTTTGTTGTGTGTGACAGGGGCGGGTTATCTAGAAAACTGGGTGAGCAGCTTTGGCATCAAATGGTTGATGATTCCGGATTTTGTCTACGCGTTGTTTATTGGTGTGGTGATCACCAACATCATGGAAGTGACGAAAGTTCGCAAAGTCGACTTAGAAACCGTGGATATTCTCGGTACGGTTTCATTGTCGCTGTTCCTAGCAATGGCGCTAATGAGCCTAAAACTGTGGAACATTTTTGATCTAGCCATTCCGTTCTTGATCATCCTTGCCGTGCAGTCGGTAATTCTCGCGGTGTTCGCTTACTACGTGAAATTCCGCGTCATGGGCAGCAACTACGACGCGGCGGTAATTTCTAGTGGACACTGCGGTTTTGGTTTGAGGGCGACACCAACAGCCGTGATGAACATGGGGTCTATCGTGAACCGTTTCGGCCCGTCACCACAGGCATTTATGGTGGTGCCGATTGTCGGTGCATTCTTCATCGACATCGTTAACTTAGTGATTTTGCAAGGC
>NZ_JAWPOL010000183.1:0-1388 GCF_033391095.1 Vibrio sp. Vb0667
CAATAAGCGATGGTTGGTATTATCAGGTTGTCAGAGCAAGGATTGCGCCTGGCAGAATGATGAATACAGACATCAGGTAGCCACCCACAACGGCTTTGTTCTTGATAGCAAGCTCTGAAATCATTTCAGCGCCTTTTACTGGGATTTCACGTAAGAACGGAATACCAAAGATAAACAGTGTCGCCAAAATATTAAAGGTTAAGTGTACTAGCGCAATCTGAAGAGCAAACACAGCAAACTCACCAGATACTGCGGTAGCTGCAAGTAGCGCAGTGATACACGTACCGATGTTCGCACCTAGAGTGAATGGGTAAATGTCACGAACTTTAAGAACACCAGTACCTACAAGTGGAACCATCAAGCTTGTTGTTGTTGATGAAGATTGTACCAACACCGTCACGATCGAGCCTGATACGATACCGTGGATAGGACCACGACCAATTGCATTCTTCAGAATATCGCGAGCACGGCCAACCATTAGGCTCTTCATTAGCTTACCCATTACTGTGATAGCAACGAAGATTGTAGCGATACCTAAAGCAATTAGAGCCACGCCACCCATGGTGTCACCAAATGTTGATAGCGGTTCTTTGATAGCAGAAACAACAGGCTTAGTGATTGGCTTGATGAAGTCAAAACCCTTCATGCTCATGTCGCCAGTGTTCAATAGTGGCGAAACCAACCAGTGAGAAATTTTCTCTAGAATGCCGAACATCATTTCCAAAGGAAGGAAGATAAGAACAGCAAGAAGGTTAAAGAAGTCGTGGATTGTCGCACTAGCAAATGCGCGCTTGAATTCTTCCTTACAACGTACGTGACCTAGTGAAACCAAAGTGTTGGTCACTGTGGTACCAATATTGGCACCCATTACCATTGGAATCGCTGTCTCTACAGGTAGACCACCTGCAACTAAGCCCACAATAATAGAAGTTACAGTACTTGAGGATTGGATTAGGGCTGTTGCTACTAGGCCGATCATAAGACCAGCGATAGGGTGAGATGCAAACTCAAACAATACTTTTGCTTGGTCGCCAGTTGCCCATTTGAAACCGCTACCAACCATAGATACTGCTAGAAGAAGCAGATACAGCATGAATGCCAAGTTAGCCCAGCGTAACCAACGAGTCGTGCTCGAGATAGGCGCTGCTGTTGAAGTAGCTTGGTTCATCATAATTTTCTCCGTTGACCTTTAAGTTCGTTTTTCGGTCTTAAGTTGAAACTTCGGGCGATGTTAGAGAACAAATATTTCAGTAATATTACAGATTGATTTCTGTGGGCACTTTTTATTGTGCTTTTTAATAGTTCAAAAAAGATAGCGGATTATCCTGTTTTAATTCATTGAAAAATATAGGATTTATTGGTTTTATAAACTGAGATTTTTTTGATGA
>NZ_JAWPOL010000184.1:0-1386 GCF_033391095.1 Vibrio sp. Vb0667
CGATCCGCAAGCAACTCGTCGCGCTCAAATGTTCATCCTGAAGCAACCAACCGTTTGGCTAATTGCAGCAGCGTGTGCAGCGATGTACATCTCTCGCTACGCGATGTCTTCTTGGGCAGTGCTTTACCTACAAGAAGCAAAAGGTTACTCACTGATTGACGCTGGCTTCGCAATGTCTACATACCCTATCGCGGGTCTAGCAGGTGCAATCCTATCAGGCATCATCTCTGACAAGGTGTTCAACTCTAACCGCCATATCCCGACTCTACTTTACGGATTGGCGAACATCGGTGGCATGTGCTTGATGTTCTTCGGCCCAGATAACCGCATCGTTGACGCAGTAGCACTAGGTATGATCGGTTTCGCTATCGGTGGTCTGGTTGTGTTCCTTGCAGGTCTAACTGCTTGTGACTTGATGCCTAAGAACGCAGTCGGCGCAGTGAAAGGCTTCATCGGTCTGTTCTCTTACATCGCCGCTTCTGGTCAAGAGTTAGCGTCAGCTTCTCTAATCAAAATCACAGAGGTTGATGGCGTAACTAAATACGACTTCTCTCAAGCGCAATATTTCTGGCTGGCTGCTGGTGTGATTTCTCTACTTCTTGCTCTAACAGTTTGGAATGCGAAGAAAGTGGTTGATATCGACCCAGTTGAAGAAAAAGAGCTAGAAGCTCGCCCTAGTCACTAATCCTGACTAAAGCGGGAGGCAACTCCCGCTTACTCCCCCAATGTCTTAAGTTCTTTTGCAAAGAGTGCTTACGAGATTGATAGAAAATCCCCCCCTATTTCTATTTTCCTTTTTAAGTGTCGATTGAGGTGACAAATGTGTAAAACCAAAATTGTGGCTACGCTAGGCCCAGCAAGTGAAAGCCGCGAAACACTAACTAAGTTGATTCGAGCAGGCGCGAACGTAGTCAGACTCAACTTTTCTCACGGAACGGCGCAAGAACACATTGCCCGCGCGAATTTAGTTCGTGAAATTGCGGCCGAACTCGATACTTATGTTGGTGTGTTAGTCGATTTACAAGGCCCTAAGATTCGTATTTCTTGCTTCGAAAATGGCGCAGTTCTACTCAATCAAGGCGACGTATTCACGCTGAGCGGCACACTTGACGCACAATCTGGAACCCAAGAAATGGTTGGGCTTGATTACCCAGAGCTGATTCAAGACGTGAACGAAGGCGATATTCTGCTGCTAGATGATGGCCGCATTCAGCTAAAAGTAAGCCAAGTACACCGTGACGAGCAGTGGATTAAAACCACAGTATTGAACAGCGGTAAATTGTCTAACCGTAAAGGCATTAACTTGTTAGGTGGCGGTCTTTCCGCTCCGGCTCTTACCGCGAAAGACATTCAAGACATCGACACCGCAGCTAAACTTCGAGCCGA
>NZ_JAWPOL010000185.1:0-1384 GCF_033391095.1 Vibrio sp. Vb0667
AGTATCCTTCTTCGCTATCGGGTGCACGAGTCACGATGGCGGCGTCTAATTTGCCTTCATCTAGCCATTCGCGGAGCGTCACGCTTGGCTCACTGTACACCTGGATAGAGCAGGTCGGTTCGGTTTGCTGCAATACGCGGATGACTTTAGGCAGCAGACTATCGTTATAGTCTTCTGGACATCCTAAACGCAGTGGGCGTTTGTTTTCGTAGCGTTTTACTTGCTTGACGGCTTGATTGTGCAAACTTACGAGTTGCTCTGCGTGCGCACGAAGTGACATACCCGCTTCGCTCAGTACAAGGTTGCGACCTTCCTTTTCGAATAAGCTGACATGGAGTTCATCTTCAAGCTTTCGCATTTGAGCACTAAACGCGGATTGGGTGCGATTGATTTGTTTTGCAGCACGAGTGAAGCTGCCTGTTTCAACAAACGCAAGAAAGCTGCGCAGCGCGTCAATATCCATATTCTTTTCTATCCATCGTTTTTGTTGAAGTGTTCCATCAAAACTATCCGTTAGTTTGAAATAAAACAATCAGATATTGTGATTTCACGCTTTAATTAATAACAACACCATTTGGCATGGAGGCAACAATGCAACTCTTTATCGGGAATCAAAACTACTCAAGTTGGTCATTGCGAGCGTGGCTCATTTTTTCTCAATACGATGTAAAAGTGGATGTGACTAAGCTAACGCTGTTTACTGAAGACTTCTACGACAAGCTGGCGAGCGTAACACCAACGGCCAAAGTACCAACATTGGTTGATGGCGAAGTCACGGTTTGGGATTCCTTAGCGATTTTGGAATATGTGAACGAGCAGTACCTACAAGGAAAGGCGTGGCCAAGCCATGTAGCGTACAAAGCGAAAGCGCGCGCGATTTCGGCTGAAATGCATTCGGGCTTTTTTGATTTGAGAAACGAGTTACCGATGAACTGTCGCGCACGTCGAAAAGTAGATCTGAGCGATGGAGCACTAAAGGATATTGCACGCATAGACGCAATTTGGTCTGAGCAAATGGCAAAGTTCCCAGACGCTTTTTTGTTTGGAGAGTGGTCGATTGCCGATGCTATGTATGCACCGGTTGCGTTGCGCTTTGAAACTTATGGCATTGAATTGTCCCAAGGCGCTAAAGCTTACCAGCAAAAAGTGCTAGCAAGCCAAGCGGTACAAAAGTGGCTAGCGGAAGCAAGTCAAGAAACAGATATTGTGCAAGAAGATGAAGCAGGAGTAGAGGTTTAAGTCCTCGATTTTGCTTCACCCTTTAAGGAGAGAGCATGATAGACACGGTGCTATCATGCTCTATTGACTACATATTCTGATAATTAGGCCCGCCACCGCCTTCTGGCGTCTTCCACGTAATGTTTTGTGACGGATCTTTTATATC
>NZ_JAWPOL010000186.1:0-1377 GCF_033391095.1 Vibrio sp. Vb0667
GCATGAATGGGGCATTGATAAAGAAATGTCGCAACCAGGTGGACTGTACCCATACCCAGACGCGGTGAGTGACAAAGAAGTGTGGGTGCTTCAACGTCGCAAAGGTCGTGTTGGTAAAGGACCGGGTAAAACGACAGGGTGGATCCATAAACGCACATTAGAAAAACGCGGAGTGCATCTGCTTGGTGGCGTGTCTTATGACAAAATTGATGACAACGGTTTACACATTCATGTAGATGGTAAGGCGCAGCTTTTAGAGGCTGATAAAGTCGTTATTTGTGCGGGACAGGAATCAGTACGTCCGTTTGAAGACAAGTGGTCTGAACTTGGTGAAAAACTGCATATCATCGGTGGCGCTGATCATGCCGGTGAGTTGGATGCAGTGCGTGCAATTCGCCAAGGCGTAAAACTTGCTGTGAAGCTATAACATCAAGCTTTATATGACTCAAAAGCTGCGTGTGATGCGCAGCTTTTTTGTTTCTGTTGCTCTCGGTTTGTGTGAATCATCACGATAATCCCTAAAAAACAGATTGTTATTCGAGTGAGAGGATTATGCTAAAGTGAGCAGCAAAGAAAATAACAGTTAGATTCAATAAGGACTCGCTCATGGAAGCTCTCGATCTTTTGCTTAACCGTCGCTCTATCGCCAAATTATCTGCGCCAGCACCAGAGGGCAAAGCGTTGGAGAATATTATTCGCGCAGGTCTTCGTGCTCCTGACCATGCGGGCTTAACCCCTTGGCGTTTTGTGATTGCTCAAGGTGATGGTTTGAAGAAGCTATCAGATATTTTGGTGAAAGCCGCGATTGCAGACCATAGTGATGAGGCTGTGATCGAAAAAGTGAAAAATGCGCCGTTTCGTGCCCCAATGGTCATTACCGTGATCGCGAAAGTAACCGAGCATGAAAAAGTCCCTGCATTGGAACAATATCTTTCTGCAGGCTGCGCTGTTCAAGCAATGCAAATGGCGGCGGTTGCGCAAGGTTTCCAAGGTTTTTGGCGTTCAGGTAAATGGATGTTCCACCCTGAGGTACATCAAGCATTTGGCCTAGAAGGTGAAGATGAAATTGTTGGATTTCTATACCTTGGTACACCAGGTTGTACTCCAATGAAAGTGCCAGAGCGCGATTTGTCTAAGTTTGTTGAATTTCAATAAATACATACCTAGATAACGTTCACTGTTCATTTATACAGTTTTTCCTTGATTTCTTAGGGCTACATTCGATAATGTGGCCCTAATTATTTTGATTTCCAAATCCTTATGTCTCGTCTGTTTATTGCTGAAAAACCCAGTCTAGGTCGTGCTATTGCGGCTGCTTTACCTAATCCCCAAAAGAAAGACCAAGGCTTTATCCGTTGTGGAAATGGTGATGTGGTG
>NZ_JAWPOL010000187.1:0-1376 GCF_033391095.1 Vibrio sp. Vb0667
GGAATGATCGCGCCGCGATGTTGAATAACCGTGCCAGCCACTTTGTGGCCAGCAAGCGCAGACTCAGCAACGTCTCCGCCTAAAATTCGTTTTGCAAGATAACCCGCACTAAAAGAATCACCCGCCGCCGTGGTATCCACCACAGCATCGACCTTCAAGGCCGCAACGGTGTGTTGTTGATCTTGTGTTACAACAAAACAGTCGTCCGCGCCACGTTTCACAATGATCTCTTTAACGCCAAAGTTTTTCGTGCGGCTGATCGCTTCATCTTCGTGCTTATCTCCCCACAGCATGACCTCGTCATCGAAGGTCAAAAATGCCATGTCGGTGACGCTGAGGATCTTTGAGTAAAAATCACGAGCTTGCTCGATGTTAGGCCAGAGCTTAGGGCGGAAGTTGTTATCGAATGCGATTTTCACACCTTCTTTACGGCACATTGTTAGCAGCTCAATCAACATCTGACGACAATCGTCCGAGATGATCGCCAAGCTAATGCCACTCAGGTAGATCATTTGATGCTGACAAAGATCTTTCACCAACGACAACAATGCTCGCTCACGCAACCAGTATTTTGCCGCCGCATCATTACGCCAGTAAAAGAAGCTACGCTCGCCATCTTCGGCGGTTTCAATCGCGTAAATGCCTGGCAACTTATCTTCAGAAAGGTAGACCATGTCCGTATTGATCCCCTCTTCACGCCATGCCGTTAGCATTTCACGACTAAACGGATCATGCCCTAATCCCGTCACATACGAAGTTTCGACCCCGTGTTGTTTGGTTAGACGAGAAAGGTACACCGCGGTATTGAGCGTATCACCGCCAAAACCTTGCTGTAGCACGCCGTCATGTTTTTTAAGCTCCACCATACATTCGCCGATGATGGCGACACGACTGATTGGGTTCATGGGAAGTCTCCTCAGTATTTGATGTCGCCATTATTGCAATTACAAAACCAGTTAACAATAAAAATAAAACAACGGTTCATTTATTTCGTGAACTTGATCTATCTGCATGCTTTCTCGGCCAGATTTTGTAGCCATGCAGAGAGCAATTGCGGCCACGCCGCGACAGGCAAACCTTGCGCATCGCGAATACCAAAACCGTGTTTACCTTGCTCAAACAAGTGCATTTCGGTCGCGATTTCGTGCTGGCGAAGTGCTTGCCAAAACACGATGCTGTTTTCCACGCTCACGGCGGTATCGTCACTGGCATGTAAAAGAAAACAAGGCGGCATGTCTGACGTCACCTGTTTTTCTAGCGAGAATCGGAGAAGGTCAGGTTCACGTTCCAAATTAGCCAGTAACTCGGCACGCGAGCCCATGTGCGCAATGTCGGTGTTCATACTGATCACCGGGTACATCAAAGCGCAAAAATCG
>NZ_JAWPOL010000188.1:0-1369 GCF_033391095.1 Vibrio sp. Vb0667
CATTGGCGCTTATTATCTGCTGCGCAATTTTTCTCAATAGTCTGGCGGCTGCGGCATCGTAGCGAATAAACTCGACATCGACACTGTGCGGTTTGAGCAAATGTTTAATTGCTTTGGCAATGACAGGAAACATCGGATGTTTTTTCTGATAAGCGACGGTAATCGATTTACCTTGTTGCGGGACTTCACCAACTGATGTCGGTCTTAAGTCAATCCACCCCGGTTTTAAACCAAATGCTTGCAGTACACCCAGTTCAATCACTTTATCTTGGGGAACGTGCGCGTAGATTTGATGACTATTTAGTGTTTGGCTTAAAAATTCGGCCCAACGTGGGTCTTTTGCGATGCCAGTGTTTTTGTTAAGCAGCAAGAAGGTACAACCCGGATCGAGTTCCACTTCATCGGTCGACGCTTGTTTGTTCATTTGTGGCTTGGACAGGCTTGGATACACCATTGATGAGTAGGCTTCATCAATCACCCACACTTCAACTTGGTCCAGCAGTGGACGAAACCCAAAATAGCCATCGAAAGCAGTAAGGATAAGGCGTTTGTCGTCGTTCACTTTTACTTGGAACGGACCTGTGCCAATAGGCTTACGGTCAAAATCCTCAGAGCGAAGCGCTTGTGGCAATAAGACTTTGGCTTGAGACTCGCTCAATGCTAACGGTAAATAGCGATCTGGACGAACAAGCTTAATATCAACGGTCCAAGGCTGTGGTGACGAAACTTGCTGAATGTGAGAGAACAAATTCAATCCACTCAAAGCAAGAATGCTCTCTACAACACAATCTGTCGTGAGTGGTTCGCCATTATGGAAGCGTACGCCACGACGCAAATAGAAACGCCAATGAGTGTCAGAAAGCGCCTCCCACGTATGTGCGAGATCCGGTTGAAGCTGTTCACTTTCATCAAGACGCGTTAAGCCGCTAAAAACTTGTCGCGCGATGTGTTGTTCCGAGCGACGCATCGGCTTTTGCGGATTCAGCATGGCTAACGGTCGGTAATAAGGCAATCTTACGACTTGCTCGCCTTGTCGATGCTGCAATCCCAAATAACCTTGAATCACCTGGGTTAAACGTGCGGCGTCATTGTCTAACGCATCGAGCGCCTGTCCAATTTTTCCTTCGTCTAGATAGCGTCTCGCTAAGTTTTCGCTTACGTCACTACGATTGCGTTTAAAGATCAGTTTGGATAGTTTGCCTCGGCCAGCAGCCGGGTGCCATTCTATCCACCCTTCTTCTTCGAGCTTATTGAGAACGATACGCGCATTTCGTCGCGTACAAAACAGAGCGTCGGTAATGTCTTCTAGCTGAACTTCTGTGTCGTTACCGGCAAATTTTTCAAAGAGTGTTTCGAACTGAACACGTAA
>NZ_JAWPOL010000189.1:0-1368 GCF_033391095.1 Vibrio sp. Vb0667
GTTGGTGAGTTCGGTGGCAAGAGCAGTTAACGCCTGATTAAGCTCTAGGTGGTAAAAGGCTTGGTGTGTTTCAAAGAAGGCAGTACTGCAACACGATTCTTCCGTACGGGACTCTAACCATTGCGGCTTTACAAGAATATTAATCTTGTTGATCTGATTGTTTTCAATAAGCGAACGACGAAAGTTAGCAGGATGAATGAGATTCACCACCACGCCTTGAGGTGTATCACTTGCGTCGAGATCGAACTGTAGATCGTCGTAGCCGAAAGAGAGTTTTCCTTCGAGAAGAATGGTGATCAACAACGAAGCGTGCGCGGTAGAGACGATATTGGAGTCAACCAATTCAATGCAGCGCCCGCCATGCACAAAAATCTGGTCATTGTACTGATAAGACAAAAACTTCCCTTCGGCCAGTTGGGTCTGGCATGGTTGCCCTTGCGTCACAATTAACTGTTTTTCCGTGGCTTCCAGTTTTTGGGTCATAGCTATTTTGCCAAGTTTAGTTCGTTTGGCGGTGACTTCCTGCATTTGACGTTTCCTCATAACACTTGTGCGATTTCGCATAACTGAATCGCCTTTGTATTTATAAAACACCTGCTTATTATACCTGAGAATCATTATCATTAATATTTAGGAATGTACTTATGGAAAGCCCAGCTTGCTCATCAATCAAGCTTTCAAGCCTTTGCCTTGCAGTGGGAATAGCCTTGGCAAATCCCGTTTTAGCTCAAGAATCTGACTCTCATTTCGAAGAAGTCGTAGTATGGGGAACGAAAGTTTCCAGCAATACCGAATCGATGTTCGCAGACGATATGTCATTAAAGCAGGCCGATCATATGTCGGATCTACTGCGTGATATCCCGGGCGTTGATGTGGGTGGCACTCACTCAGTCAACCAGCGCATCACGATTCGCGGCTTGGGTGAGACTGACTTGGATATCCGTCTGGATGGCGCGTCACAACACGCGAGTATGTTCCACCACATCGGTAACTTAACGCTGAACCCCGATATTCTTAAGTCGGCAGATATTCAAGTGGGTAACAACTCAGTGACGCAAAATGGGTTGGGTGGTTCGGTGTATTTTGAAACCAAAGACGCACGCGATTTGCTTCGTTACGATGAAACTTTTGGCGCGCGTGTATACGGTGGTTTTGCATCTAACGACAACCAACAAGGCTCATTAACATTATACGGTTTGCTGTCAGAAAACGTAGATGCAATGGTTTATGGCCACTATGTGACGCGTGACGATTTCAAAGATGGAAACGGTGATAAGACGTTCGGCTCGGCAGGGGACGTTTACAACATTCTTGCGAAGCTTGGTTATGAGTTTAATGACATTCACCGCTTCGAACTTTCCTACGATA
>NZ_JAWPOL010000018.1:0-82632 GCF_033391095.1 Vibrio sp. Vb0667
TTTTCTGTTAACTGAAGCTAGATTCACGCCAAGATACTACCCACTAGTCTATCGTTTGTCTCATGTCGCCTAACGCCGCGTTAAGTAGTGAGCAACGCCACCACGAAACTTAACCATACCACCGTAAACACAATACCCAACGATGGAATGAAAAATGCCAAGCGTTGGGAATCTGTCTTAAACGCTTTGTTATATTATTTTTAGCTCCCAGACTGTTGGAAACTTGATTATATTGGCTTGGACAAGCCCTATAAGCGCTAACACGAATGTTAATGTAATCATTAGCCATTGTTGTATTACGGCCATTTTATGCCTGCGGCTTTCCAACTGAAATGTTTCCAATGTTTGGATTGCTTTGCCCGTTAATTTATAGCTACCATCCTGCCTTTTTATTTCGCCAGACTGTACAAATGAGTCTAACTGTAGTTCTAGCAATCGTTTTAGCTTTTCTTTATCCGGATGATGAAATGAATAGAGAGAATAAGCCTTGTGCATTAAGGTTATAAGGGAGAACTCAGACCTCATTGAGCCATAGTTTTGTATAAGGAAAGATAGTAGTTCATGCCGTTTTTTTAATTCTAGAGTGCGTTTATTAAAAACATACTGGGCAACTCGACTACGGGTGCGGAACAGGAAGGCTCTAAATGCCATATAGCCCGTTTGATCATTGATAAGGTAGTCCCACAAACTTTCATAGGTAACTTCGAAATAACCAATGTACCGACGAATATCTAAACTATTTGGTTCTAACCAATGCAACTCGATTGTGGCTTCTTCATCAAAGCGTTGTAAATGCTTATCCCACAAATACCCTATGACTTTTCCATCAGTAACTTGTTTCGCTAGTAACTCTTCTTTGCCCATAACTTTAATAACTGTTGAGTAGCATCTTACTTTCGAACCTGCGTCTCCCGAGCGAGGTATTCTCGCAGGGCAATTCTGAGAAACCACATGTTTCAGTACTCGTTCAATTAGCCAATTCTTTAATTTTTTCATCGCTTCTCAATAAATAATATAACGCCGCATTAAGGTGTGAGCGACGCTTGGCTATCCTTGAGCGAAGCGAAAACGCCAAGCGTTGCGAATCACTCTTAAATGCTTTGTTAAGAGTCTGTCCACTCACGAATCACTCTCTTACTCAATGAGTTAAGATCTTGATATATATCATCTTCTTTATAGCCTAATGCAAACAATTCAGAACGCAGTTTATCTCTATCTTGTTCTCTAATCACAAACTTAACTATTTTCTTAATATCATTCTCAACGAAAAACTCATCAATTGGGCGTTCATCAGTGCCATGCACCGTAAAGGCACCTTGTTGTGACAATATTCGCCTATTATTGTTAGGTATATAGATTGCTAAAGGCTCTTTCGGAGTTTCTCCTCTGTTTTTTAGTACAGAGGGGAGATAGTTATCAAATTCATAACCGTGATCGCTCGATACATTAGAAACATATCCATTATCAACTACTTTCTCGTTGATCAAATGAGGTACCATCATATACACAATACGGCGATTATTTTTAGGCTTATCACCGTCCTCTTCAAGAGCAAAGTACAAAGCAACAAGCGGACTTTTCGTCCAGTCTAATAATCGGGTTGGAAGACCATAATGCTGCATTAGGGCATAAAGGGACCAAGGATCATCAATTGATTTATCAGTATATGCCTCATAATAGAGCATGAAATCTTGAATTAATTCAGGTTCTGATAACTTACGCCATGTAATACCTGGAACTAATTTATAATCACGGCTTGCGATACCACGAAACCATATATCAGCATGGTGAGTATCCCAAGTATCTTGAACCTTACTAACTTGGTTTACATAACTGCTAACACTGCTAATGTTAATTTCTTTGATGTCCAAATAACTCTCCTAAGACTCTTAACGCCGCGTTAAGGGGTGAACAACGCGACCACCTCACCTAAACCATTGCACCGTAAACACTTAAGCTGAATTAGACCAAAACTGCCAAGCGTTGTGAATCCGTCTTAAACGCTTTGTTATACAAACTTTTACAGCTTAGCCGCCAACTTCTTAAGGTAAGATTTGGCTAGTTCATTTTTACCTCGGCTTAACCACTTTATACACTCTAAAAGCTCCCAGATTAAGCCTTGGTCACCATTTGTATATGCAGGAAAGTCTTCATGCTTTGGTGCTGGAGCATCGGTTAATCGAGACTCCACAGCACCCGATTTATCAAATAGCACTTTGAAAGGTCTTGATATATCAAAAGGTTCGCTTAGATCTAGGCAATGAATCTCTGTGCTGGTTAAATCCGTAAAGATGTACTTTGTAAAGTAAGCATTCTCGTTATGGAAGCCTTGATTACGATAGAAAATTTCTTTGCCACGCTCAAAAGCTGAGAAACACTCTTGTGTGGATTTATGGAATTCATTTTGAGTAAGAATCAAAATGTCAGCGTCAGATACTCGGTCACCCTTACCTGAAGCCAATGAGCCTAATAGCACAGCGGCAACCACATTGTCTTCGCAAATAAACGCAGAACAAGCAGATTTAACCAGTTCATTTTGAAGGGGAAGATTTTCAAGATTAAGTTCTTCTAAACTCACAGTTACCTCCGTTTGTATAACGCCGCATTAAGGTGTGAGCGACGTTTGGCTATACTTGAGCGAAGCGAAACTGCCAAGCGTTGCGAATCACTCTTAAATGCTTTGTTATAAATTTATTGCATACTGTACTCATAACAACTATCTGAAAATTCAAATTTAAGGATCGATGCAGTACGGTCTTCGTTAGGAGATGACATCCTTAAGTCCAAGTCCCCCCTTGTGATTTCGGGATAAAACTCATCAGAGCAAGATATTAACGCCTCAGTTATAGGAATTGACAGCTCATTTTCACTAAGCCATTCATAAGAAAGTGAATATTTATCCGCAATACTTTCAATCATCTTTCTTTTAAAAGGAATAGTACCAGCTTCTTCATAGAACCTAGTCACACTTAATCGACTTTTAGAATAGTCATTTATATTTTCCCCTAGAGGTAGGTTAAGAGTTTCCCTAGCATAAGCGTTATACTCACTTAAACGATCAAAAAACCATCGTCCACTTCTCTCCTCTATCAACTCCGCTGCGAATTCATCAAGCACAATTGTCGGTTTGACTGATTTTTTAAGCTCTTTGAGTACGTATGAAAAGAAGTCAACCAGATAATTATATAAAATGCTTGTGTAATATATGAAGTAGGAACCAGCTGATACCATAAGCCCTTTAGGTTTCGAGTATACTGAACAATGTGGCATAACACTGTCTACATTTTCATTATAAACATTGAACATCAATTCATCATTGTCATAGAAAGGAATAATATTTACCCCCCCATGAACAATACGATTTCTAATTTTATTTATATCTTGATACCAAGATAAAGATAAAAAGTCATGGCTACGCTTATATTCTTCAAAACTATTTTCCAGTTTTTCATATTTATTGCCTTTTTTGTAACCAAGAACATAATCTGCGATCTGATAAGCCAAGTCCCAAATCGTACTTATTTTCAGGTAGCAATATTCAATCGTTTGAATGCGCATCAACTCATTTCTTTTATAGTCAAATCCAGAGGAATTTTCATTAAGAATAGAATCAACCGACAAATACAATTTCGTAAAGTTTGTAACTAAGTTCTTGCATTTACGAATAAATTTTTCATCATCTAAACCATTGTTTTCGTATGTTTGCATAAATAACAATAGGTCAAACATAGGGTTCTTTATACTATCAGCTTGCACAATAGCTCTCCTAATTTATAACGCCCTGTTAAGGGGTGAGCAACGCAATACCGATCCCACCGCATACCACCTTAATCACTAAAACGAACGCATAGTAAAAATGCCACGCGTTGCGAATCCCTCTTGAACAGTTTGTTAGCTATTTTGTTCCAACGTCTCTCGGAGCTTAGCTATCGTATGTTGACTGTAGACTTTAATTCCATTGCGCTCTAACAATGCAGTAGCTACCCCTGAGCCATCAATTTTGATCCCGTTGAATGTACCGTCATAAATTTTTAAACTGCCACAGGAAGGGCTGCCTTCAGCGAGTATCGCGTACTTTATTTGCTGTTTTTTGCAAAGTTCCAAAGCGTTCTCTGCCCCACTTACAAATTGTTCAGTAACATCAATACCATCATTTCCAACAACGTTTGCCAAACCATCAAGCACATCAACACCTTTACCAGTAATGATTTCGGCAGGTGCTCTAGGAATAGGTAAACCTGCAGATACTTCGGGGCAAAAGGTCACTAGTTCTGCGTTTGACTTGAGCCATAGCAGCTCAGGCTCTTTGACTGATAAACAGCTCGCATTGTATCTAACGTTGTTTCCAACCAGACATGAACTAACGAGAACTTTTACCACTGGAACTCCTTTATATACGAGAAATAGCTAACGCTTTCTATACGGCGATTTGCCGTTTTTCTGGCAGGCTACCGCCTTCTTTCTTATCAAAAGCGCTATCAATCGTAGCACTTATATGTATGAAACAAATAGAAAAACAGTATGAATATGTGTGGTAGCGCGCGCAATTAGTCGGCGCACAGCACGCTAATTTCAAAAGTGGTGATACATTAACGGAGCTGTATAAATAAACAGGTTAATTTATCATGAAAAGTCAGTTTTTACTTAGTGTAAAAGAGCACATGCTTACTCGTCATTATGCGAATAAAACTATCGAAAGTTATCTATTTTGGATAAAACGCTTTATCACTTTTCACCAACTTGCACACCCATCAACACTAGCAGAAGATGATGTCATTCAATTTCTGAGTTACTTAGCGGTAGAAGAAAAAGTTGCGGTAAAAACGCAAGCTTTGGCGCTGAACTCAATATCATTCTTATATCGTGATTATTTCAAAACCCCACTATCACTTGATATGAGATTTCAGAAATCCTTGACCGAAAAGAAACTTCCCGTTGTATTAACCAGGGAGGAGATCCGAAGATTCGTTCAGCATATCGACCCGAGGTATAGACTCCATATTCAGCTGCTTTACGGCTCAGGGCTTCGAGTTATGGAATGTTTACGCTTAAGAGTTCAAGACATCGATTATGATTATGGTGCAGTTCGCGTTTGGCAAGGAAAAGGAGGTAAAAATCGTACAGTCACATTAGCCAAAGAACTGCATGAACCACTCAAAGCTCAAGTTAATTTAGCAAGAAACTATTACTTTAAAGATAGGCACATGCCTGGTTATGCGGGCGTATACATCTCTGAAGGTTTACGACGTAAATACCCAAAAGCGGAGCTAGATTTTAACTGGCACTTTTTGTTTCCATCAACAAAGTTAAGCGCAGATCGAGACACTGGTGAACTCAGAAGGCATCATATCAATGAAAGCGCAATACAAAGAGCAGTAAAGCGCGCGGCAAGCGACGCAAGCATTGAGAAAACTGTAACTTGCCACACACTAAGACACAGTTTTGCCACGCACTTATTGGAATCTGGCGCAGACATTAGAACTGTTCAGGAACAATTAGGGCATACTGATGTGAAAACCACGCAAATCTATACTCACGTTATCGAGCGCGGGGCTGGCGGTGTGTTGAGTCCATTATCCAGCCTTTAGAAAAACAAAGCCACCTCGAAAGGTGGCTTTGCTTTATAACTCGTTATTGACGAACACCGAGTTTCACATTGCCTTTTGAATCAAACCAAAGTGCTTGTGAACGGCGACGTCCTATTAGTATCGGACCATCGTCATAAAAGAGAAAGTTCTTCCAGTGCTTTTTAAAAATAGACCATTTCGTTTCGATGACATTGTACTTCTCGTAGCAAAAGTAAACGGTCACATCGTCTTGCCAATCGATATGTGCCTCAACTTCCGCTAGCATGTCAGGTTCATCCGACTCCCACGCAGCCATCCAATCCACAGTTTCAGACCAATTCGCCTCATTCATTGGCCAGTCTTGGGAACTAAGTCTATCCATATCAGGGCTTTGAGCACTGATATTTTCTTTCCAAAATTGTGCTGAACGGGCTTGGTTCATCGGCTTAATAAAAGCCAAATCTTCTTCTGGCACAGGCATCGACTGATGCGTAAAAATCCATTTTCTTTGGTATTCATCCAAAGGCAAATAAGACATTCAGTCTCCTTTATTACGATTTCAGCCAACCTTTCTCTGTGGCTTCTTCAATCAACTCTTTCGCTTTGTCCCATAAGGTAACAGAGCCAAATTCAATTCGTTTATTAATGGTAAGTGCTTGTTCGCGTGAGACACCATGTTCCTTCCAACTCTGACCATTATTATGGTAGTTCAAGAGCATTGGAATTAATCGATCGAGTGCTTTTGCATACTTAGCATCATCGGTCTGCGCGGCTTCAAATTCATGCCAAAGCGCCAATAGCTCTTGCTCCTGATCGCTGGGTAACATACCAAACAAGCGCTCTGCAGCTCTAATTTCTTTTTCTGCTTGCTCTTGAGACGCAGCAGTATCATAAACAAAGGTATCGCCCGCGTCGATCTCTACTACGTCATGTATCAATAACATTTTCATCACTCGGCAAATATCAACAGGTGCATTCGCATGCTCTTCCATCAATATTGCCATCAGTGCGACATGCCAACTATGCTCACCACTATTTTCGAGGCGCCCTTCAGCACTTTTAACTCGAGTTCGGCGCAAAATGCTTTTGAGTTTATCGAGCTCGATTACAAGTGCTAACTGCTTTTCCAATCGTTCCATACTATCGCCCTTCTGGCTGCCAATTCGGATTAATAAGCGACGTTAGAACGTGGTCTTGCCACTCACCATTAATCAAAAGGTAATCTTTTGCATACCCTTCTCGGTTGAAACCTACATGCTCTAGCACAGCTTCACTACGTTTATTGTGAGGCATGTAGCCAGCTTGAATACGATGCAGTTTCTGAACGTTAAACATGTAGTCGCAAGCCATGGTTAATCCACGACGCATATAACCATGCCCTTGCGCTTTTTCAGCGAGAGAATATCCGACGTTACAAGAATAAAAAGGAAAACGACTCAAACTACTAAAGGATATCGTACCTAGCATTTCACCCGAAGAGGCTCTGACTAAAAGGCAATAATACCCCAATCCCATTCGATGCAGCTCATTGAGCTTGATAAGCTTTTGCAACCAACCGTTCACTGAGAAAAAAGCCTCTTCACGTTTCGGTTCAAACGGTTTCAGGTATTCTCGGTTGGCTTGAAAATATTCGGCAATCATATCTGCGTCACCGATTTCAGCGGTACGAAGAAGCAAGTCACCGTCCAACTTATGAACGGCGATAGATGAGCTGTTATCTTCCATTACAAATGATTAATTCCGTCTTTTCGTTCAATTCGATTAATTCTTACGTATACCGTAATCACGCAGTTTATTAGCGATTGAGGTATGCGATACATTCAAGCGCTTAGCAAGCTTGCGGCTTGATGGGAATGACTGATACAAACGTTCCAGAACTTGAGATTCATAATCACGCATGATCTCATCCAAAGAACCGTCGATGTTAAGCGTTGCACTACCAGCGCCGACTGACTGAGGCTGAGGTAAATTGAAGTGATCCGCGTTTAGTATATCACCATCCATTTCCGTGAGCGCTCGAAGAACCATGTTATCCAGCTGGCGCATGTTTCCTGGCCACTGATAATTTGCAAGGGCATCAACTAGACCATCATCAAACTCTGGCTTATCAATCCCAAGCTGTTGAGCATGTTTCGCCACAAACAACTCAAGCAATGGTGCAACGTCGTTTGAGCGCTTACGTAACGGAGGAATGCTGAGCGTAAGTACGTTGAGACGATAATACAAATCTTCACGGAACATTCCTGCTTCAGAAAGCTCGGCAAGGTTATGTTTTGTTGAAGCGATGATACGAACATCGACATGCATCTCATCTTCTGCACCGACACGACGGAAATTACCATCCTGTAGAAAACGTAACAGCTTGATTTGAAGGTGCGAACTCATTTCACCGATTTCATCAAGAAATACCGTGCCGCCATTTGCTTGCTCAAAGATGCCTTTGTGGCCTTGTTCATGATTGAATGAACCCGGCGCATGACCAAAAAGTTCGGTTTCTGCTACATCGTCAGGCATAGAAGCACAACTCAAAACTAGGAATGGCTTGCTCGCGCGGCTAGAACGGCTGTGGCAAGCTTTAGCAAGCATTTCTTTACCAGTCCCCGTTTCGCCCTCAATCAACAATGGTTGGTCAAGCACAGACAGCTTCTTAGCTTGGTTCATTAGTGCTTTATGACGGTTCGATATACCAACAAAGTGCTCAAAACCCAGAGGATTATGCAGCGGTAGTGCTTCTTCAATTCTGGCAACTTGCTGACTAGAGCGAATCGTCATTAGAGTACTCGCTAGAGTCGAGTTTTGCGCTTCGTCTCGGATATAAACGGGCATCAACTCTAGAACATAGTCCAAGCCATCAATCACAAGGTTTTCCCGCGTTCGACCATTAACACCTTCAGACCAACGAGAGAAACGAACACTTGGTAACAAAGCACCGATTTGAGTACCAATCACTTCTTGCTTGTGAAGGCCAAGCAATGAAAGTGCAGACATGTTTGCCATGTCTACGGCACCTTTAAGATCAATGGCAAAAACCGGATCGGGCAAGTTATCAACTAACGAGAGCAGCTCCGTATTGTGGCGCTCCATCGGCATAAACTGGATTTTACGTACGTCTTTCACCCCCGGAATACGGCGGATTTCAGCCATCAGCTCACTAAACGTATCAAAATCAATATCCGGGCAATTCAAATAGATAATACCGCTAATATCGATTTCGATACCACGCAAGTCGATGCTTTTAGACGCTAAAATATCGAGCAGTTCTCGGGTCAAGCCGAGTCGATCTTCACATAAGACTTCAAGACGCACTTAAAATATCCCAATTCACAACTGTCAGGAAAAGTTGACAGTAGTTTCTATCATGCTTGGAATGGCGTCAAGCAATCCTATCCATCAAAGTTGATATTCGTTACGGTTTCATCGTAATTGATGCAACTTTCGCCGCCACTGCCTTGCGTATGGTGCCCAACTTAACCTGACGGTCAGGATACCAGGGTAGTGGACGCAATAAGGTCATCGCTTTCAAGCCCAAACGTGCCGTTAGAATACCAACACCTAGTCCCTGCCCTGCACGAGCAGAAACTTTGCCAGCAAGATCCATCGACATCAAATCCATACTGGCATCAATAGCGAGCTCACTGGCTCCAGCCGCCGCCATATTGACAAATACCGCTCTTAGTAACTTGATGCGAGAGGCATAACCTAGCTCTACCCCATATACTTTGGAGAGGTTGTCGATCATTTTGAAATTTCGCCACGCCACCAGCAACATATCAGCGGCAGCCAGAGGGCTCACGGCGACTAGGGCCGCACACTCGGTTGCGTGCTGTGATACGATTTTCGTTGCCAACTTGTCTTGTTGGCTCACCACCATCGAGTCATACATATCAAGAATTTCAGCGTCACTATGAGCAGGGTTAATACTGTTCTGCCAACGATCAAAGCCCGGATTCTCTGCCATCACACCACTTTGTTCTGCTACGGTTTCGCAAAAGGCTTTCCCTTTCCCAACGCTCTCACTATTAACAAGTGCTTCTGCTTCTTCTTGAACACTAAAATGATTTCGTAGTTTTCGCAGTTTCCAAAGCTCTTTACCCATAGCTCCTAAACCAAGCGAAGCGATCGCAGCAATAAACCCCGTCCAGCTTAAGGCCAGCCAATCAGAAGCCTGAATTGCGGTTATAACCGAGTCCACCGCTTGCCAGCCAACCAAACCAGCAAAAGTTGCAAATGCGCCAGTCGCGAGCCATTTTCTGCCCGATTTTGGACGAATGACATGCTCGAGTTGCAATTCCTGTTCGGTCTCCTGGTGCGCTTCTTTAACTTCAACAGGTACAAATGTTTCTTTTTCGCCGAATGTTTGCTGCGCCGTCAACTCCGGTTGATTCGATTGCTGCTCTTTTTCCATTACCTTTTCAGAGAAAACTTGTTTTTGCTTCAACTCACTCATTTCAATTTATCTCCAATCAGGTAATCCAGTGCTTTGTCTAAGCGTATGTGCTTCACTGGCTCATCATTCGGTGAGGGCATCGGACGAAACGACGTAAAATCAAACCCGTTGTTTTGCCAATAAGCTGCATTTGGTAGCTTTTTCGGCACCTCTCCGGGAAACATAGTCATCGGCTCACCACCCAATGTTGTTCCTTGTAACGCCGGGATGGTCTTATCTCCAGAGGAAATAAACCCCGTCGTGGTTGCTTGGATGGAAGCGATACTCATGCAGCTCATCTCAATATTCTCGTAGGCTGCCGTTTGCCATGCTGGATGCACCATTTGTTGGAGCAGAGACACCAAATTTGGGTGCTGATCGGGCGTGATATGATCCGCTTTTGTAGCAGCAAACAACACTTTGTCGATTTTTGGTGAGAACAAACGACGCAAAAAGCTACTACGACCATAACGGAAGCTATGCATGATCTGTTCTAGCGCTTGGCGCATGTCGTAAAACGCTTCATCACCAGCATTGAGAGGCTGCAAACAATCCACCAGTACAATCTGGCGATCGAAGGTCGCAAAATGATGCTTATAAAACGCTTTCACTACTTTCTGTTGGTATTCCTGAAAACGGGCTTCTAGCATCGCTAAGTTACTGCCCTTGGACGCTTTGCTTTCCGAATCAACGCGACACGGGAAAAACTGTAGTACCGGCGCACCTGCTAGTTCACCAGGTAATACAAAGCGGCCAGGCTGAACCCAATGAAGGCCAACGTCTTTACAAGCATGAAGGTACTCGGTGTATGTGTGTGCAACTTTCTCAAGTAGTTTCTCATTCACTTCTGCAAAGAGATCCACTTTCTCCAGTTCAGAAAGCCAAGCTTTGGCTAAATCGCCACGCTGGCCTTTAAGTGCATCAAACTGAGTTTGCGACCACGTTGCAAAGTCCATGTCCAATAAAGGCAGGTCGAGCAACCACTCTCCTGGATAGTCGATAATATCAACATTTAAAATTGCGGTTTTACTCAACAGCTTTTTCGTAGTTTTATTTGGTTTGTACTTGAGCGCTAAGCGAATCTCACTCACATCACGTGTCGGTACTGGCCACTGAGGTGGAGTGGCATGAATTTGGCTCATCGCCTCATCGTAAGCAAAGCGTGGCACCATCATATTCGATTGAGGCTCACGCTTCGCCCCAATAAGGCGCTTATCTCTAGCCGCAGTCAAAAGAGGCAAATTGTCATGGGTTGCAGTATGAAGAAGCTGATTCACTAATGACGTGATGAATGCCGTCTTACCGGCACGAGAAAGTCCGGTGACAGCAATTCGAACATTAGAGTCCATACCTCTGTTGATAAAGTCATTAACTTCTTTCTTTATTCTCTTCATTACGCTTCTTTATCTTACTCCACTTTAAAACAACGTTGTCAGCGACTTCGAATTTCGATCTATGAATACTGTTCTATCCCGAATTCTATGAGTTTAACTTTATATACCTTAATAAAAGATGAACAAAACATCCGGCTTGATGCTGTATTAAAAAAAGAAAAGCCCCTGAGTGGTTCAGAGGCTTACTTAATCTACAGCATTAGTAACTCTATATGCGCTGATTACTATGTTAAACAGGAACCCGCTTTCTTTAAGCCTAGTCGTCTTCGATCAACTTATAGATAACAAATAGAGCGATTTCCAAAATCAACCACAACACACATGTGATGGTTACGTACTTTTCATCAAAGATGCTGATACCGTGAAGAATCAAGTCATAGCCAACAAAGCCACCTATCACTACAGCAAGAATAATTTGTAGAATCTGAATAAAACGAGGCATGCCGTCTCCTAATTATTGTTCGCATAACGTTTGATTGCTATGCCTAAAGGTTTATATCCTTAATTATATAGACAAAAAGTGCAGGTTTCGCTGCACTTTTGTCAATTGTTTGCTAGGTAAATCAGCACCTTGTCACATTCTCTCTACTGAGACGCAGCAAGATTGCCCTTTGCCTTATGCTTCCATCTCTTGAATTTTCACTTTCCAAGTGTCTGGACCGATTTGGTGCGCGTTAACACCATTTGAGTCGACAGCCACTGTTACTGGCATATCTTCAACTTCAAATTCGTAAATCGCTTCCATACCTAAATCTTCAAATGCGACAACGCGAGCTTTCTTGATCGCTTTCGCCACCAAGTACGCAGCGCCACCGACAGCCATTAGGTAAACCGCTTTGTGATTCTTGATAGATTCAACCGTTGCAGGGCCACGCTCAGCTTTACCGATCATGCCCATGATGCCTGTTTTTTCTAGCATCATATCGGTGAATTTATCCATACGCGTTGATGTTGTTGGGCCAGCAGGACCAACGACTTCATCACCAACTGCATCGACAGGGCCTACGTAGTAAATAAACTTACCGTTTAGATCTACGCCTTCAGGTAGACCTTCGCCATTATCTAGCATGCCTTGAATACGTTTATGCGCAGCATCACGACCAGTCAGAATTTTACCTGATAGAAGAACCGTTTCGCCTGTCTTCCACTCTTGTACTTCTTCTTTAGTAATTGTGTCTAAGTTTACGCGACGCGTATTTTCGCCCGCTTCCCAAGTAATGTCTGGCCAATCTTCTAGTTTAGGTGGTATTAGCTCTGCTGGGCCGCTACCATCAAGCGTGAAGTGTACGTGACGAGTCGCCGCACAGTTCGGGATCAAACAAACAGGCTTAGAAGCCGCGTGCGTTGGCGCAGTTTTGATTTTAACGTCGACAACAGTCGTCAAACCGCCAAGACCTTGCGCACCGATACCAAGTTTGTTCACGCGATTGAAGATATCCAAACGAAGCTCTTCTTCTGCGTTTTGTGGGCCACGGTCAATAAGCTCTTGAATATCGATGTGTTCCATTAGAGATTCTTTTGCCAATACCGCTGCTTTTTCAGCCGTACCGCCGATACCAATGCCAAGCATGCCAGGAGGACACCAGCCCGCCCCCATTGTTGGTAGCGTTTTTTCTACCCACTCAGCAATATCGTCAGATGGGTTTAGCATCACCATCTTAGTTTTGTTTTCGCTACCGCCGCCCTTCGCAGCGATCTGAATTTCAACTTTATCGCCCGGAACCATGTTGATATGTACGACGGCAGGCGTGTTGTCTTTGGTATTAATACGTTTACCAGCAGGGTCCATAAGTACTGACGCACGCAACGGGTTATCAGGGTTCGTGTACGCTTGTCGAACACCTTCATCTACCATCTGCTGAACCGTCATGTCGGTCGAATCCCATTGCACGCCCATACCGATGTTGACGAAACACGTCACAATACCAGTATCCTGACAAATTGGACGGTGACCTTCTGCGGACATTCGGGAGTTAATTAGGATCTGAGCAATCGCGTCTTTCGCGGCTTGACTCTCTTCGCGGTGATAGGCTTTTTCAAGAGCTTGAACAAAGTCTAGCGGGTGGTAGTAGGAAATATACTGTAGCGCATCAGCGACACTGCTGATCACATCCTGCTTGCGTATTACCGTCATTACATGCCTCGTTATAGTTATGCTTCCATTATTGGCTTGGCTTCAATCGTGTTTGTTAAGCTTATTGCTCTTTTGAGCTTCGTTTTTTATAAACAATTGTCGAACGGCTGATATCGACACACGAAATGCTGAAGTTGCCTACTTGTAAACCATCTCAAAACCCTATGAATAGAGGGAGTTTGGCTACACAGAGGAATATGATACTCTTGCTGCCCATGACATGCCATGCAGTGAACGATCTCTTTGTCACAAATTACACAAATGAACAACATGGACAATCAATTCATTGATTTTAAAGCGTTGGAATACGCACCAGAGTTTGCTCTTCACCTTTTTTCTCGCATTCAACACCTACCTTGGGCGATGTTGCTGCGTTCTGCATCAAAAACGCATATCGATAGCCGCTTCGATGTGTTGGTCGCCAACCCGATTGCAACGTTAGAAACCACTGCCGACAACACACAAGTTGAAACGCCATCGAATGCCTATTCAACTCAAGATGACCCATTCACGCTGCTTCATCAATTGCAAGAACAGTGGCTTCCTCACGTAGAGTTAAATAAAGAATTGGATTTGCCTTTTGTTGGTGGTGCGCTCGGTTACTTCAGTTACGATTTAGGTCGCCGCGTAGAAACGATGCCAGAAGTGGCAGAAAAAGATCTCAACACGCCGGATATGGCGGTAGGTCTGTATGAATGGGCCGTTGTTGTTGACCACAAGCTTAAAAAAGCATGCCTAGTTGGTCAGAATATCGAGCAAGCTTGGCAGTGGTTAAACGAGCAAAAAGCAGAACAAACCGTTGACTTCGCTTTGTCTGGTGCTTGGCAGTCAAACATGACGAAAGAGAGCTACGCTACTCGCTTTGACAAGGTGCAAGAATACTTGTTGAGCGGTGACTGTTATCAGATCAATTTGGCGCAGCGCTTTAACGCACCGTATCAAGGCAGCGAGTGGCAAGCGTATCTGAAATTGGAGTCCGCCAACCAAGCGCCATTCTCAGCGTTTATCCGTATGCCTGAGTCTTCGATTTTGAGTATCTCTCCAGAGCGCTTTTTAGAGCTCAAAGATCGCGTCATTGAAACAAAACCAATCAAAGGTACTCGCCCACGCAGCGAAGATCCAACGAAAGATAACGCTAATGCCCATGACTTGCAGACAGCGGAAAAAGATCAGGCAGAAAACCTGATGATTGTCGATTTGCTGCGTAATGATATTGGTCGAGTTGCATCACCGGGTAGCGTCCACGTGCCAAAGTTGTTCGATATTGAAAGCTTCCCTGCCGTGCATCATTTGGTGAGCACCATTCGTGCAAATTTGGATGAACAATACGCTCCTGCGGATTTGCTGCGAGCGTGTTTTCCAGGCGGTTCAATTACGGGAGCACCTAAAGTTCGCGCAATGCAGATTATTGAAGAACTGGAGCCGCATCGACGCAGCGCGTATTGCGGCAGTATTGGCTACATTTCACGCCATGGTCGTATGGACACCAGCATTACTATCCGAACTCTTGTAGCGGAAAAAAACAAACTTTACGCTTGGGCTGGCGGCGGCGTCGTGGCAGATAGCGATTACGCCTCTGAGTATCAAGAAACGTTGGATAAGCTTTCAAAGATTTTGCCAGCGCTGCAATCGTAGGTTTCAACAGCACACAACGCCGCTTTAATGCTATTGACGAAAACAATCCGCCTCCAGAACGGATAATGCCGCTCATTTAACAGCGAGTGGCATATTTCTGTATCTCATCACCCTGCACAGCGACGAAAGAGCGTGATACAGGTTCTTCTATTCAAGCACTTTGTGGTCAAATTTGTTTCATTACCCGCTCATCGTGCTGCTACTAGATTCTTAGTCTCGCCAAGGCTCGCTAGAATGACCCAAAAAACATCGTTAAATGATCGGCATTATCCAGTGTGGTGCGTTTTTTTGTGTGTTTTATTTGCATGTACTTTAGCTTTTAGCCGTTGGCCAACAAACATACTTTTTAAGAGGCAGCGTCTACTGCTCAAGCCACTTACACATAATCTGTTCGATATCGGTTGCGGTGTACGGCTTAGTGAGGATGTCGTCCATGCCTGAATCAATGCACTTTTGACGCTCTTCGATGGTAGTGCCAGCGGTTAATGCAATAATTGGATGAGTAAAGCCACGCTCTCTCAGATACATCGTCGCCTCATAACCATCCATTTCAGGCATTCGGCAGTCCATGAATATCAGTTCGTAGTCTTTACTTTTCACCGCTTCTAATGCTTCTTTGCCGTTGGCTTTTAAATCAGGTGTAATGTCGAGTTTTTTCAGCATTTGAGTAACAATGACTTGATTCATTCTGATGTCATCAACCACTAATATTGAGCGTCCTGCTAAATCGCTTCGCTCTATGGTGACCAATTCCCCCTCTGCTGTGCCTTGTGCTTGCCCTTCCTCAAGAGGAATAGCAACTTTAAAAGTTGTCCCTTTGCGCTCTTCACTCTCAAAGCTAATTTGACCTTGCATCAAATCCACGAGGTTTTTACAAATCGCGAGACCTAAACCTGAGCCTTCAAAGCTGCGTTTCGCCGAGCGATCAACTTGGACAAATGGATCAAATAGTGACGGCTGTGCTTTTATTGGGATGCCAATACCAGTGTCTTCAACCTCAAAATAAGCCGTGCCGTTAAGCCATTCCACCCGTAACACGACGCCACCCAAGTGAGTAAACTTAATCGCGTTTCCCACCAAGTTAACCAAAATTTGTGTAATGCGCTCTAAGTCACCGACTAAAAATTCCGGGATCCCCAGCTTTTTGTCGATAGAGAAATGGATACGTTTTTCCGCAGCCTTAGCTGCAAATACACCCATGATGGCTTTTTCAAGTTCCTCCCAGGCAAAGACTTTATGTATGATTTCCATCATACCGGCATTCATCTTACTGAAATCAAGAAGATCATTAATGATAACTCTCAATAAGTCCCCTGATTGAGTCAGATTGCTCAAGTATTGACGCTGCTCTTCTTCTAATTGGGTTCGACTCAATAACTCCGCACTACCCAATACGCCATTGAGAGGAGTTCGCAGCTCATGGTTAATCATGGCGACAAACTCCTTCGTCGCTTTTTCTGATTCCTCAGCCCGCTTTCTCAGCTCGACCTCTCGCTCTAAACTTAAGTGTCGACCAATAACACCATGAACTAAGTCAGACACGAGCTCCATCTGTTTGGAAATAAAAGACTGATCGATTTGATCTTGCAACACGGAGAAAATCAACTCCCCAACCGTTTCCCCATCAATGATAACTGGCAAATGCAAATTCTCTCCCTGCCAATTAGGAGTGGTGAAAATCTCGTTGTTATGACGAAGCTGTAAGTGACCAAAGTGATGACGACGCAATGAGCTCAGCTTTGTAGCGTCAAGAAACAAGTAAGCCGCAGAAATGATCGAGTTAGAAGTGAGCTGCTCAATAAAGCTCGCTATCATTGCTTCATCGAACGTGCTCGATAAAAAAGTACGACCGAACTTAATCAACGTCGCATCAATTTGCTCTTCAAACTCAAACTTACGAAGATCCTTTTTAGATTTCAGCTCCAGCTTTTTCAATGCAACACTGAGTTGCTGGTTGGATTCATATAACTCTAAGCTTTTCTGTTCCAACAGCTGCTCAGCTGCTTTTCTTGATGCAACTTCTCGTTTGAGTTTCCTTTCTAATGAGGAACTTCCCGTCATATCGTTCTTATTGAGCCTCTAACCAAAAACGTACTTTGCTGCCATCCTCTGACTGGTTTTGATGTTTGATATGAACTACCTCACCAAAATGCGCAGCACAGCCTTTTATCAATCCTAAGCATACGTGAGACATACATCTTGCGCTGTGGTAGTCAAATACCAATTGGGATTGGTTTTCACTAATGAAATCAAATTGCGGAGGGTTAGCATCAGGATAGAGCTTCTTAACTTCGACATGAATAAAGTCTTCAACATGGCGAACAAATTGAAACGTCGTTTCACACTGTTGCAAACTGGCGTGACTAGGAATGGAGCGAAGTAAATTCAAAAAGACGCACTCTCCAAACACTTCTTGCAGTTGCTCGGGGGGAACACCAGATACTTTACTGAGATTCACGATCAACTTAACCAAGTCTTTGTGATCGTAACTACCAACAGCAGTGTAAACACCTTCATCGTTAGAAAGGTCGAGAACTTGGTCTAACACATCAAGACCGAATTTCTCTTCCACTAACTCCATGAACTCGGTGAAAATAATCCCTTTCATTGGCCAATACTTGCCCTATAGTGACGTCCTAAAATAAAGAATGGTGTATAACCTTATAAGTTTCAAATTAATATGTTCAAGCAGAATGAGACACACAACACAAAGAGGGAAAGTGCTGGCGAGTGTTTTAATGCGAATGTTTTATTTGGTAACCAGTAACGATAACGCCATACGCTTTGCCGTCTTTGAGTATAATAAATAATGGTTAGGCACGATAAATAAGGACTCAGTTTGGTTATCGACAAAACTCATTTACTACAGAACTTTCAATTTCGGCTTCCAACGGGCTACCACAAAGAGTCCCTTGCACGACTGAAATGGATGAAAGAAAAGTCCCTGAGAGATGCGGCAGTCTTAATCGGTTTTGTGGAACGCGATGACGGGTTACAAGTCATTCTGACTAAGCGCGCAGCCCACTTACGCCATCATCCGGGACAAATCAGCTTTCCCGGTGGCAAATATGAGCAGGAAGATATTCAGCTCGTGAATACCGCTTTAAGGGAAACCAAAGAAGAAGTTGGGATAGAAGATGAGCATATTCATGTGTTTGGTCAACTGCCTACACTACCAACGATTAGTCAGTTTAATGTGACGCCTTTTTTGGCTTTTGTTTCTCCGGAATATAAAACGCATATTGACCCAAATGAAGTAGAGTCAGTTTTTGAGGTTCCTGCCAACCATATTCTGAACCCCAAAAAATTGTATAGCACCAAATTTGACCTAAAAAGAAGCAGTCATCGTGTATTTGCTATCCCATATAGACAGCATTTCATCTGGGGCATGACGGCACAAATTATCGAATCAATGCAAAAACATATTATTTCACATTAAACAGTTGTTGATATCGGTGCTTTTATAGGCGCGATCATTATGCGCATCAATATTAATAAAACGTTGCTTCATAAACATTCATTCACATTAGATTAATTTTCCATTTTCACCGCAAACGCTTGCGGTGAAATAAATTTATACAAACAGCCCTATTGATAAGTTTTTCTAATTTTACTCATTAGCAGAAATCACGAGTAGCACATCATTTTCGTGATAAAAAGCAGGTTTTTGACATATCATTCAATAAGCGTAAGCAATAAATGATTTAGATCTAATTTTCCTAGTGTAAAATCTTGCAAAATTACTCCCGACTTATTTCCTGTTCCCAAAATGAGTAACTAAAAAATGAATACAACTACTTCTGCGGTTTCTACCGCACAATCGTCTAGTAAGTTTTCTTACAAAGACTTTACCTGGTGTCTGTCCCTTTTTGGTACGGCAGTAGGTGCAGGTGTACTGTTCCTTCCTATTAAAGCAGGTGCAGGTGGCTTCTGGCCATTAGTAATCCTAGCCCTAACCGCAGCACCAATGACTTGGTTCGCACACAAATCTTTAGCTCGTTTCGTTCTTTCTGCGAAAAACCCTGAAGCGGACATCACCGACACAGTAGAAGAGCACTTTGGTAAGACTGGCGCAAACCTTATTACGTTCGCTTACTTCTTCGCTATCTACCCAATCGTACTTATCTACGGTGTTGGTATCACAAACACAGTTGACTCTTTCCTAGTTAACCAAATGGGCATGGAATCTATTCCTCGCTGGCTACTTTCTGGTGCACTTATTGCTGCAATGACAGCAGGCGTAGTATTCGGTAAAGAGCTTATGCTGAAAGCAACTTCAGCAATGGTTTACCCTCTCGTGTTCATCCTACTAGCACTGTCTGTATACCTGATTCCTGGTTGGAACACTTCAATGATGGAAGTGTCGCCTGACTGGGGTGCAATGCCAGCTATCGTTTGGCTAGCAATCCCTGTTATTGTGTTCTCTTTCAATCACAGCCCAATCATTTCTCAGTTCTCTAAAGAGCAACGTCGTGTATACGGTGATGACGCAGTTAAGAAAACTGACGCTATCACCGGTGGCGCAGCAATGATGCTGATGGGCTTTGTTATGTTCTTCGTTTTCTCTGTTGTACTTTCTCTGTCTCCAGAGCAACTAGCAACGGCGCAAGAGCAAAACATCTCTGTTCTCTCTTACCTAGCAAACGTGCATGAATCTCCACTGATCTCTTACATGGGTCCATTGGTTGCTTTCGCAGCGATCACCTCTAGCTACTTTGGCCACTTCTTGGGTGCGCACGAAGGTCTAGTTGGTCTAGTGAAATCTCGTTCAAAATCACCAGTAAGTAAGATCGAGAAGATGTCTCTAATCTTCATTGTAATCACAACTTGGATCGTTGCTATCGTTAACCCAAGCATCCTAGGTATGATTGAAACAATGGGTGCACCGATGATTGCGGCAATCCTATTCTTGATGCCAATCTTCGCAATGCAAAAAGTTCCTGCGATGGCTAAGTACAAAACTTCAGCACCTGTGCAAATTTTCACAGCAATCTGTGGTCTTGCTGCAATTAGTTCTGTAATCTACGGCGCTCTTTAATCATCTCTGCCCAGTGCAGTATGATTAATCCAAAAATATAACGATAAAATTAAGCCTCCCAACTCCCCTTGGGAGGCTTTCTTCTGAGGTAATCGATATGATTAGTGTTTTTGATATCTATAAAATCGGTGTTGGACCTTCAAGCTCACACACTGTAGGCCCAATGAAAGCGGGTAAAGAGTTTATTGATGATCTTCGTGCAATGGGAAAACTGCGCGACATCACTAAAATCACCGTTGACGTTTATGGATCACTATCACTGACAGGGAAAGGTCACCACACAGATATTGCTATCATCATGGGTCTTGCAGGCAACACTCCTGAGAAAGTTGATATCGATTCTATCCCGGGCTTTATCGCTCGTGTAGAAGAAACTGAACGCCTTCCCGTTGGCATGCACTGTCACACAGTATCGTTCCCACGTGAAGGTGGAATGAACTTCCACAAAACAAACCTAGAGCTACACGAAAACGGCATGCAGATCCACGCTTGGATTGATGACGAAAAAGCGTACTCAAAAACTTACTACTCTATCGGCGGTGGTTTCATCGTTGATGAAGAAAATTTCGGTAAAGAAGCTGAAAACCCAGTAAAAGTACCTTACCCGTTTACAACGGCAGAGGAACTGGTTAACCAATGCCACGAAAGTGGATTGTCCATCAGCGCACTAACCATGAAGAATGAGCATGCGCTTCATTCAGATGAAGAAACTCGTACTTATTTCGCGAACATCTGGCGCACAATGCGCGAGTGTATGGATCGCGGTATGAATGAAGAAGGTATTTTGCCTGGTCCACTGCGTGTGCCTCGCCGTGCAGCAGCACTTCGCCAGCAGCTACTTACTTCAGAAAAGACAACAAATGATCCAATGTCTGTTGTTGATTGGGTAAACATGTTCGCTTTCGCAGTAAACGAAGAGAACGCAGCAGGTGGCCGCGTTGTTACAGCACCAACTAACGGTGCGTGTGGCATCATTCCTGCGGTACTGGCTTACTACGATAAGTTCATCCAAACTGTGACTGAAAGAGATTACATCCGTTACTTTGCAGCTTCTGGCGCAATCGGAGGTCTTTACAAGCGTAACGCGTCTATCTCTGGTGCAGAGGTTGGCTGTCAGGGTGAAGTTGGCGTGGCATGTTCTATGGCAGCAGCAGGCCTTGCTGAGCTTATGGGTGGTAGCCCAGAGCAAGTATGTATGGCAGCAGAAATCGCGATGGAGCACAACTTAGGTCTAACGTGTGACCCAGTTGCAGGTCAGGTTCAGGTTCCATGTATTGAGCGTAACGGTATTGCGGCAGTAAAAGCAATCAACTCTACTCGCATGGCACTACGTCGCTCTTCAGCTCCAACTGTTTCTCTAGATAAGGTTATCGAAACCATGCTAGAAACAGGTAAAGACATGAACGCGAAATACCGCGAAACATCTCAAGGTGGTCTAGCAATCAAAGTGATTTGCTAACACGCCTTTCTGAATACCAATCAAAACCCGAGTTTATGCTCGGGTTTTTTTATACCTAAAAAACCCAGGAAAATGCGTTATCAGGACAAGTAAAAAAAAACTAAAACGTTGAATATATCCAAATATTATGGATATCTCAGTAAAAAATCACATCTCTTCCCTAGCTTTATTGATAACGTAGCCAAAAATTAAACTTGGAGCACATCAACACATGATTAGGTTTGAAATTGGAAACCAAATCTGCGTTTGCTTGTCCGAAAACGAAATATCTCTAGAGCTCAATCAGTCACTCCACCACTCCATTCCTGTCAACCCAAATGAGTACGCCATTCTGTCAACTATCGCCACATACGGCAGTTTAAATACGCCGATTAGTCAGCGGTTAATAGAAAGCAAAATCACTCAACAATACAAAATGACACTGCCTGAAAATGGCTTTAAAAACGCGGTGGCCGCTCTAAGAAAGAAATTTCGCAAGCTCACGGAAGAACACTTAACCACTAACAAAAACATTATCGAAAACATTCACCGGACCGGATACTTCATCCCTTTTACTATGCAAAACAACCACCAGAATGGCATCGAACATCAACAGAAGATCAATCAATACACAACCAATAGTCTTCGAAAAGCACTTCGTATTTGCCTGCGTAACAAAAAGATCTATTCAGAAGCGATGTGGGTTGTGTTGATCACTGCGATCATTTTCTTTGCTATCTGTTACTACGCGATAAACAGCATCGTTAAACATAATTATCTGGATAACGCCTTCGAAATTGCAGAGAGCCTTTCCCGCAGGAGTTGCTTTGCTAATGAAAGCGAACTGAAGTCGCTATTTGATAATGTGAAGTTGGTGGAATCGAGCATGATGCTAGATCGTTTCAATATTCGATGCTTAGTCACTCCAGAAACCGTTGTCCCTGTCAGCAAAAAAGCCTTTGAAGAGTGGAGTAACAATAACAATTACACGACCCAATCATTTGACTTAAATAACGCAACTGTTTTGGTTCGTGTTAAAAACATTAACTTATCCGACAATGTTGAAAATCATATTTCACGTTTTTTTCTTTCCGGTATGAAGCTATCAACGAATACCGGAACGTCGTTAGAGATTGGTAACACCAATGAACGCTTTTTCAATTATCACGTAAAGAATAGTGGCTATAAAGAGGTGTATTACATCTCTGGACCGTTTCAAAGTATCATTCTACTGAGCTTACTTTTTCTCATTATACTGCGTCACCGCTCCCTACAAGCCTTTATGGCTTACTTGTGCGCAATTCGACAATTCAAAATAAAACTGGAACCGATTTATAACACTTCGGCACAAAAGATTGTGCACTACGAAGCCCTCTCCCGGTTTAAGGTAAAAAATACGCAACGGTTTATTGAAACACTGATCCGCAATGGATTGCTGCTAACTCATACCTTACTGGTGATTGATTCCATCTACACCAAACAAAAAGCGTTGCCCATCCCTATCAGCATTAACGTTTGTCCTTCTTTGCTGCGAGGGCGTAACTTTTCAATCCTATATAGAGAGCTATCTAATCGGGATTGCCGTTTGCTGACAATCGAAATCACAGAAAATGCATCGATGTATTATACCTCTGAGATTTATGGCAATGTCGCGAAACTAAAAGCACTGGATTGTAAAATCAGTATTGATGACTTTGGCACCGGCAATAATAATGTGGCGCTTATCAGCAAGCTGAATCCTGACTACCTCAAAATCGACCGAGAATTTGTTATTGGCCTAAAATCTGATGATAAAAAGATAGAAACCTTGCGTCAGTTAATTGCTATGGGCAATACGTATCGCTGCACGGTCATTGTTGAAGGCGTAGAAACGGCAGACAGTGCTCACTTACTCACAACATTGGGCGCCTATATTCACCAAGGTTATTATTACCCTCTTCATTGCTAGCTTTTCTTCACTCGGTTAGTTACTTAAAATAGATTTAATACTCTATAAAAACTCGTGGTGGCATAACGGTATGCCGCCAATTTGTGATTGAGCGATGATTGCGATTAAACCCACCAAACTGAAAGATTTTTCAAGTTTGATGCAATTGGATGTGCAAGAAGAGCAAAAAGGATTTTTTACACCGTTTGAAATGGCTTACCAAAAACGCAGTAAGTCAGAGGCGTTCTTTACGATTTATTCTGATGACCTATTAGTAGGCTATCTTGTTATCGATAAAGGTTTCTCCCAACATGCGCCGTTTGCTAAACGATACGAACTGGAGCTTAAATACTTGATGATTGATCAACGTTTCCAACGTCAAAGGGTTGGGAGTGAGGCATTGCGTAAACTGTTCCTTTATGCGTATACCATTAACCCTAAAAGCACCTCTCTTTGCGCCACTGTCCCACAAAGTCAGCAATACGCTATCAGTTTTCTTGATGCGTGCGGATTCATTAATACAGAGGAAACAACATTGGGTGATAATGAAAAAGAATGGATTCTACGACACCCATTAAGCTAGCTGGTGAAGCATAATCAAAATTGGGCCATTCAGACACAACAAAGGCAAGCTTCTCGCTTGCCTTTGTTTAATGCTCAATAGAAAGTGACTTATTCGCCTTTGTAAATACAACCCGCTGTGCACGTTTCTTTGATTTCGACTTTACTTAGCAGTGGTAAGCTTGGCTTAAGCTGCTGCCAAATCCATTTTGCTAACACTTCGCTAGTCGGGTTCTCTAACCCTTCAATGTCGTTTAGGTAGTAATGGTCTAAGCGATTGTAAATTGGTTTAAATGCAGCTTTGATCTCTGCAAAATCCACTACCCAACCTGTATGTGGATCAACTTCACCTTCTACATAAAGACGAACAAGGAAAGAGTGTCCGTGCAAACGACCACACTTGTGACCTTCTGGTACGTGTGGCAAATGGTGTGCTGCTTCGAACATAAACTCTTTGTATAATTCTGTTTTCATCTTGATTCTCAGGCTTTAAAAAGACAGGCAATACTAAGGAATTCGCTGCCAAGAGACAAGCGTTACCCCATACAAGCGTAGCAAAAACTTCCGCTGGTTCCTGGCCTCTTTGCTATCACTCACACCAAAGCGCCGTATTTCTGTCACGCGCCAAACATTTGATTACACAGCACTCACATCACAATTACATATCCCCAACATGTGTGGGGTCACAATCATTCATTTCGTTGTTCGCAGTGCGCATTTGTGCACATTAATATTGTGCAGTTCGTTCCAATTACACTTATAAATTTATGCGCTCAACTATCACTTTTAAGCTCTTACTGGCGTTAATTGCTGTCTTCAGCTGCGTTCTAGCTGCCTCTACGGCTTACCAATACCATCAACAAAAAACCTTAATCAATGATGTTCTTAGTGAACAACTCCATGATAAGGCTAGTAATTATTTCGATAGCCTAAATATGATGATGCTTACGGGCACCATGTCGCAAAAAGAAACCTTACGTCAAAAGGCCCTGGCCCAAGAAGGCATTGAAGCAGTTCGCGTGTTGCGAGCTGATACTGTGACCAAACTTTACGGACCTGGGCAACAAAACCAGCAGCCTGTCGATGATATTGATCAACGAGCGTTGAATGGTGAACTGGTGATTGAACCAATCTCAGCCGATTGGGGCAAAGGGTTAGTAGTCGCACTACCAATGAAATCGAGCGAAAATTACCGTGGCACCAACTGCGTTTCTTGCCACGTTGCACCAGCAGGAGAAGTGTTGGGCGCGATTCGCTTGGAATACAACATGAATCATGTCAATTCAATGATCAGTAAACAGGCAATGTTTGCGATGGGAATAATGGCCGTAATCGCATTTGTGGGCTTCATCATAACGATGAGTTTGATTCAGAAAATCATTGTACGACCAATTCAAAGAACGTCGAAATTCATGTCGAATGTGAGCCATAGTAAAGATCTATCTCAACGACTGATGCATCACCAACAGGATGAAGTGGGCCAACTTTCTACAGCCATCAATTCATTCATGGACACGGTCTCCGAAAGCTTAGAACGTGTGCAAGACACCTCTCACTCACTTGCCGACTCCGCGAGTAAACTAACTGCTGTCGCGCAGTCCACAGATAAAGCGGCCAATAACCAACAGCTAGAGACCAGCGAAGTACAAAGCAATATCACCGATATGCTGCAGCAACAAACTGCTGTTGAGGACTCGACTAACAACGCTACTGTTTTGGTCAATCACACCGTTGATGTCGCCACTCATAGTGCAAGCCAAGCACACAATGTAAGTGAAGACATCAAACAACTAGTAAGTAACATTGATACCGTACGGGAAAAAATCAGCTCTCTAAACCAAAGAACCGAAGAAGTGTCGTCCATTCTTGTGGTTATTAAGGGTATTGCAGAACAAACCAATCTGCTCGCGTTGAATGCTGCTATTGAAGCCGCCCGTGCCGGAGAGCAAGGGCGCGGTTTTGCGGTCGTCGCGGAAGAAGTGCGTAACCTGGCTTCTAGGACGGCTGAGGCCACTGGTAATATTGAACATATCATTTCTCAATTCCAGCAAGGAAGTGAAGAGTCATTAACTTCTGTTGATACCGTCTGCCAGTTTGCTCATCAACGCTCTGTCGATGTCGAGGCACTATCAGCCACAATGCATAACGTTGTTGACGAAATGCGCCAAGTGCTCAGACATGCAGAAGATATCCAAAACCAGACGCAAACCACATCTGATGTAAGTCAGCATATTCAATCTAAAATAGATGTGATCACACTGCATGCTAACGACACATCGCAATCAGCATCGCACACGCGTGATATTAGTGTTGATTTAGAGCATCTATCCGAACGTTTAGAGCAATTACTAAACCAATTCACACTTTCAGAGCACAAAAGAGTGAATAAATAGAGAGATTCTCCCCATCAAAACGAATATAAAGGTTGATGCGAGCGAATTGACAGGTAATATGTCTCGTTGAATCTGTAAAATGCTACCCAACTCAGCGCTTAGCTTGTTTTTTGAACAAAAATGTTATTAGACAAGTACTTTAAGTAAGCGTTGAGTTGAATTTTTACCTCAATGGAGAATATTGAAAACATGACTTACGCGCCTGTATCAGACGTATTGAAAGGTCAGCTAGCAGTAGACAGCGAAGTGACTGTTCGTGGCTGGATCCGTTCACGTCGTGATTCCAAAGCTGGAATCTCTTTCCTTGCCATATATGACGGCTCTTGTTTCGACCCGATTCAGGCCGTGGTCCCAAATAATCTTAATAATTACGAAGACGAAGTATTAAAGCTAACGACTGGCTGCTCTGTTGAAGTAACTGGTAAGATTGTTGAATCTCCTGCAAAGGGTCAAGACTTCGAACTTGCTGCCACTGACGTTAAAGTGGTTGGTTGGGTTGAAGATGCTGAAACTTACCCAATGGCAAAAACTCGTCACTCAATCGAGTACCTACGTGAAGTTGCGCACCTACGTCCGCGCACAAACGTAATCGGTGCAGTAGCACGTGTACGTAACTGCCTATCTCAAGCAATCCACCGCTTCTACCACGAGCAAGGTTACTTCTGGGTATCTGCGCCGTTGATCACGGCTTCAGATGCTGAAGGCGCTGGTGAAATGTTCCGCGTATCTACGCTAGACATGGAAAACCTTCCTCGCACTGACGCTGGTAAAGTGGACTACAACGAAGACTTCTTCGGTAAAGAGACGTTCCTAACCGTATCTGGTCAGCTAAACGCAGAAGCTTACGCTTGTGCGCTAAGCAAAGTTTACACTTTCGGCCCTACTTTCCGTGCTGAAAACTCAAACACAAGCCGCCACCTAGCAGAATTCTGGATGGTTGAGCCTGAAGTTGCGTTCGCAGAACTGGATGATGTAGCGAAACTGGCTGAAGACATGCTCAAGTACGTGTTTAAAGCAGTGCTTGCAGAGTGTCGCGATGACCTTGAGTTCTTCGCTCAACGCATCGACAAAGAAGCAATCACTCGTCTAGAGCAGTTCGTTTCTTCTGACTTCGCGCAGGTTGACTACACTGACGCAATCCAGATCCTTCTTGATTCAGGCCGTGAGTTCGAATTCCCAGTTGAATGGGGTATCGATATGTCTTCTGAGCACGAGCGTTTCCTTGCTGAAGAACACTTCAAAGCACCTGTAATCGTTAAGAACTACCCGAAAGACATCAAAGCATTCTACATGCGTGCTAACGATGACGGTAAAACAGTTGCAGCGATGGACGTTCTAGCACCGGGCATCGGCGAAATCATCGGTGGTTCTCAGCGTGAAGAGCGCCTAGACATTCTAGATGCACGTATGCGTGAAGTGGGTATCGATCCTGAACACATGAGCTGGTACCGCGACCTACGTAAATACGGTACAGTGCCACACGCAGGCTTCGGTCTAGGCTTTGAGCGCCTAGTATCTTACGTCACTGGTATGGGCAACGTTCGTGACGTGATCCCATTCCCACGTACTCCTCGCTCTGCGAACTTCTAATCACTTTTTAGTGATATTGAATTAAAAAGACCTCCCATGTGGAGGTCTTTTATTTTGTACGAATGATTTTCTAGCAACCGGTGTATGCACTCTAGTTGTTATTTTCATCGTCATCCTCATCTGCTCGCGCTGCGTATTTTACTCCAACCACACACAAGCCAAACATCACAAATGGGATAACGGCAGCAGTGTATTCCGTCCAAACCATATGAGAGAAAGATTTCGCCAATATCAAGTGTGCAAACACCAACAAAAATGCGCTAAAAATAGCAACACCCATCAACCTAAGTTCATGCTTTACCAACTGCTTTTTCATTACGGCTCCTAACCTAAATGGTTGTCTGCCCATGATTGAAACACAGCTTCGGTATCGTCCACTGATACAGTTTGAGCAAAAAACAGGTAAACAGTTGGCTAATGAAGTAATTCTCCGACCGTCTTCACGGCTTGTTCTAATTCATCATTTACAAGTAACGATGTATTAAGCCTCAGGTAGTTCTCATAATTTGGAGCGATAGAAAACAACTGACCAAATGCTACAGTGATGTTCGCTTCCAATAACTTCTGATAAATCGCTTTTCCGCACTTTGTTTTCGGCAGTTCTATCCAAAGAAAATAGCCGCCTTCCGGTTGCGTGTAACGAATCGATTGGGGAAAGTACTTATCAACCAGTTCAATAAACGCCAATTGCCGCTGCTCAAAATTCTTTCGCAGTTTTCTAAGATGGCTATCATAACTATCGTTTTGCAAGTAATGCGCGATACCCTGCTGGATTGGTGCACTGCCTGACAACGTCGAGATAAGTTGCAGCTTTTGAAGTTGCTCATTGAAGCGTTTGTTTACCACCCAGCCCAGCCTATAGCCAGGGCAAAGGCTTTTTGAAAATGATCCACAATGCAACACGCGCTCTTGTGTATCAAAAGCTTTAAGTGAGCTTGGCTTTTTTTCAGAAAAATAAAGCTCTGAATACACATCATCTTCGATCAAGTACACATCGTATTTTTCAGCCAGTTCGACGATACGTTGCTTCTGCCCGTCACTTAATAAGGTTCCTGTTGGATTGTGAAAGTTAGTCATTAACCAACATGCGCGAACATCATTGCCGGCAAAAGTCGCTTCAATTTGATCCACTGAATGTCCAGTTAACGGATCCACCGTTATTTCTATCGCCTTTAGACCTAAACGTTCAATCGCTTGAAGTGCGCCATAAAACGTCGGTGATTCAACTACAACAGTATCTCCAGGCTGGGTCACGGCCTGAAGGCTCAAATTCAATGCTTCTAATGCGCCAGAAGTAACGACAATATCATCATGGGTAAACACCATACCTTGTTGGATGTACCGTTGAGCAATCAAACGGCGTAGAGACTCACAGCACGGCGGCAAGTTATCCAATAACGTCTCTGCCCCCATCTTCCTGCCTGAGCTGGCTAGGTTGCGGTTTAGCGCTTCTAATGGGAACAATGCAGGGTCTGGAAACGCGGAGCCAAACTTCACCGCATTCGGTGAGGCCTGATTTTTGAGGTAGTCGTAAAGTTCATCGTTGATGCTGGAGCGATAAACGGAAGTGGCTGGAGAACTCGGTTCGAAGCGGTCCAACTCCGCAGTCACAAAGTATCCAGACTGAGGTTTCGCTGCGACCCAACCTTGTGCTTCGAGCAGCTGATAAGCTTGTAATACCGTACCTGCGCTGACAGAATGGTTTCGGCTTGTTACACGCACTGATGGCAGCTTTTCCCCTGCTCTCCATGTATTTTGCTGAATCTGCGTTTTGAACAGCTCAGCCAGTTGACGGTATCGGTTCATGTTTCCCTCATTTCACTTACAGCCGCACCATAGCATACTTCGCGCCAGCATTCTGATATGGGAGTATTCAATTTAGCAACGTAATTTATCAAGCTTATCAATAGATATTTCAGCCACGAAGTGAGCGTTTATATCCCATACTTTGACTGTTACACACATATTGCCTCACATCTTTGCAATACCTAAAAGCAAGGTTTTACGTTGGACTGAGTGCGTTAAACTCACTTCGAGCTACGGTCTTTAAATCAGGAGGAAGCGATGAAAGTTTTTACAATGGACGATCTCTCGTATCGCGGAAAACATAAAGGTGTACATAGTTGGGACCATCCTGGCAGTACCACCCCTTATTATTGGCATCCTGATTGGCTGCATATCGCTGAAGATGCTTTGGGTGAACACAAAAAGGCTGACCTTGAAGTCCCTGATGGAGAAACAGCGACAGAAGAGCATGCAAAAGCGGCGATTCTCAAACACTTGAATGACAAGTAGTTTAGGCTCTATCACCGTTCAAGAATAGCATTAGGTAGGCGAATCCATCGTTGTATGCTTTAAACACAAATAAAGCTAAAACCTGCTAAATAGTAAATTCTTCTGAATGAGAAGTACGCACCTTCTATAGCGTTCAAAGGGCAAAATAAGTCGATTGTTATCACATTAATTTTCATTACATCTGTTACATTTAAATAGTAATGGTGATGCACACCTCAACTCATGGATTATGAGAGAAAACAATAATGGCGAAATACAACGAAGAAGATATTAAATACAAAGGTGAATCCAACGGCGTACATTCTTGGAGCTCTCCTTCCGGCCAACCTTATTACTGGCATCCAGATTGGTTACACGTTGCAGAAGATGCGACGGGTACGCATCCGAAGCAAAAACTTGAAGTTGAAAAGACAGAAGTACCAACCGAAAAGCACGCGTTAAAAGCGATCTTAAAGCATATGAATGACTGGGCGACTGAAAAGCTTTCTTCTAACCCTGACATCGAAACCAATGCGGTTGAGTCGGAAATCAATCTGAAGAAATAACCCCAACCGATATCCATACTTCTAACAGTAAACGCTCCACCTTTGGTGGGGCGTTTTTGTCTCAACAAATCCTCACTAGACAACTATAAACGCGTTAACGCAAAGCACTGAATTGAAACGATTGGGATGTGTGCAAAACTTCTCCAACCATGGCATAAATGCCCTTCAAACTCTGTGCCTACCAAACGTTTTCATGGCAAAAACTTTAGTTATGTTAGAATTCTGTTTCAAATCGCAACTTTTTTAGGTTTTCTTTTCAGTAACGGTTGTAACCAATATTGCTGAAAGGTATAAATGTTAGCACACCCCTTCGATTAACATGGATGAAGATTATGTTTGAAAAAGTAGTTGCCGCTCCGGCTGACCCTATTCTTGGCCTTACTGAAGAGTTTAAAAAAGATGCTCGCGCAGACAAAATTAACCTTGGCGTAGGTATTTACAAAAACGAGCAAGGCGAAACTCCCGTTCTTGCGACAGTAAAGAAAGCTGAAGCAGCACTTGTTGAAACTGAAAAAACCAAATCTTACCTAACCATCGAAGGCACAGCAGAGTACGGCATTGCAGTGCAAAAACTGCTTTTCGGCTCTGATGCAGAAATTGTAAACGAAAAACGCGCTAAAACAGCGCAAGCTCCGGGTGGTACTGGTGCACTACGTGTTGCCGGCGAGTTCATTAAACGTCAACTAGGCGATGTAAAGATCTGGATCAGCAACCCAACTTGGGCGAACCACAACGGCGTATTTACTGCTGCTGGTATCGAAACGGCACAATACAGCTACTACAATGCTGAAACAAAAGACAAAGACTTCGATGCGATGCTAAATGATCTGCAATCTGCGTCTGAAGGTGACATCGTGCTTCTACACGGCTGCTGTCACAACCCTACAGGGATCGATCCTACGGCTGAAGAATGGGAAACATTGGCGAAACTTATCGCAGAGAAGAAATTGCTTCCTCTGTTCGACTTCGCCTACCAAGGCTTTGCTAAAGGTGTGGAAGAAGATGCTGCAGGTCTTCGTACTTTTGCTAAATACAACAAAGAAATCCTAGTCGCGAGCTCTTTCTCGAAAAACTTTGGCCTATACAATGAACGCGTAGGTGCCTTCACGTTAGTAGCAGAGTCAGAAGAAGTCGCAACAACCGCATTTTCTCAAGTTAAAGCCATTATTCGCTCTATCTACTCTAACCCACCTGCACACGGCAGCGCTGTCGTGACTCACATTCTTGGCAACGCCGAAATGCGTGCGGAATGGGAAGCTGAAGTAGCAGAAATGCGTGACCGCATTCAAGAAATGCGTGAACTATTTGTAGCGACACTAAAAGCAGAGGGTGTGGACGCAGACTTTAGTTTCATCGAACGTCAAAATGGTATGTTCTCTTTCTCTGGTCTTTCTAAAGAGCAAGTTAACCGCCTTAAAGAAGAGTTCGGTATTTACATTGTCGGTTCTGGCCGAATCAGTGTTGCTGGTATGACGAAGTCAAATATGGGCCCTCTGTGTAAAGGCATTGCAGCGGTTTTATAATCGACTGTCGCATACTTTATTAAAAGGAAAGGTCAGCATAAGCTGACCTTTTTTGTTTTAACTTAACGCCAAAAACGAACCCGTCCGATCTAGTAGACAAACTTCAAACTCAGCCCTACTTCATTGACGTAATCTGAGCTTTCACCGCTGTAATCAGTATCTCTAAACTGATAAAAAAGACCAGTGCCGATGACTTTATGCCATTGGTAGTTAAGACCGATCTTAAAATTGTTCTCATCAACGATATCACTACGGTTCAACTCCACTTCAGCTGTCGCAATAAGCTTTTCACTGAGCAAGTAATTCACCCCAACAGTTACAGCTTGAATCAATTCGCTATCGGAAGACAACGTATTATCCGTTTTGTCGTCCGTCGCTTTCGCTTTGATTGCGCCTATTCCATATAGCCCGTAGATATCGAATTGCTCTGTAACTCCATAACGGTAACCACCACCAAACAAAAGGCGGTCAATGCGAAGAGTAAAATCATCCGGATGGAAAAACTGCGCTGAGTAATCAACATTAAACAACCAGTTCTCAGTAAACAAATAGTTACCACCGAGTCCAACTGTGGTCGCATTAGAGTTATCTAACCATTCTTCGTTTGTCGTTCCGGCACCAACATCCAAATGAATGTGTTCGTACCCAAATTTTTCTGCTTGGTGCATGACCGCTGCGCTTGATATCGCCGGCAAAGCAGCTAAAGAAACAAGCAATAAATTTCTCACCATTCGACTTCCTTTCATGAGAATTATCTAAACACTGTATTCCATCGCCTGAGCTACTTGGCTCAAGAAGAATAGCTTAATCTAAAGACGTGATAACGATCTGAAACAGCCAAAGAGCTAATCAGTCATCACGAAGAAAACATATCGACGACGTCTTTTTCAATTGAGGTGACCATATAGTAGTAAAAATGAAGCTCCCTTATCGTGCGATATGTCAGAATCTTATGACTGAGCACGAAAATCGCGGTTCAGATAAGACTCTGTTTTAAAACTAAGTTAAGATTACTTTATTATTTGCGAACTAAAAGGCGCCTTCGATGGATGCAGAACTTCTCGAGATTTACAACTTTCTCGCCAAGTATCCCCCGTTCAATGAACTCCCTGAAGAAACACTAAACAAGGTGACAGAGAGTGTCGAAATCTCGTACTACCGAGAAGATACCCCCATCATCCATTTTGGAGACTATATCCAAGATTTATACGTGGTGCGAAGCGGTGTTGTTGAAGTTTATCGACGCAAAGGTGAGCTGTATAACCGCCTTGACGAAGGTGACCTATTTGGCCAGATGGGCATGCTCACCAATAACAAAGTCCGCTTTCCGGTAAAAGCCATTGAGGATACCCTGCTTTACTGTATTCCTGGTGACATTTTCCAAGAAATTTACGATAACTTTGATTCCTTTGCGGATTTTGTTGAAGTTGAAAATAGCGCTCGTTTACGCCAAGCCATTTCAGAAAACAAAGACGCCAATGACCTGACGACGTCGAAAGTGAAAACCTTGCTGACTGGCGATGCTCATACGATTGATCGTGGTCAGACAATCCAGCAAGCCGCGCAGCAAATGGCGAATGACAACGTATCGGCTTTACTTATCGTCGACCCAGATTTCGTTCGTGACGAAGACGATCCACAGTCCCCAGTACTTGGTATCATTACTGACCGTGACTTGTGTACCCGTGTGTTAGCTGAAGGTTTGTCCCCACAGGACGATGTGTCCAGTGTGATGACCACGGAGGTCATGTCTCTTGACCACAACGCTTACATCTATGAAGCAATGTTAACGATGCTGCGTTACAACGTACATCACCTACCAGTGGTAAAAAACCAATTACCAATCGGTATTATCGAAACAACCGACATTGTTCGTTATGAATCTCAGAATTCGTTGTTGTTGGTGAGTAGTATTTTCCAACAACAGACTATCGAAGATTTAGCCGTTGTTGCCGAAGAAGTGAAAAGCAGCTTCGTGCGTCTGGTCAATGAAGATGCCAACTCTCACATGGTGGGTAGCGCGATGTCGGTCATTGGCCGAAGCTTCAAACAGCGTCTGCTAGAAATGGCAGAAGAAGAGCTTGGCCCACCGCCAATTCCTTATTGTTTCCTTGCACTTGGCTCAATGGGGCGAGATGAGCAACTGTTGGTGACTGACCAAGATAACGCCATCATTCTAGATGAGACCTATCAAGAAGAGAAACATGGTAAATACTTCGAAGCCCTAGCAAAATACGTCAGCGATGGGTTAGATGCCTGTGGCTACAAATATTGCACAGGTGATATTATGGCAACCAACCCACTATGGCGCATGACTCGTTCAGAGTGGGAAGAGTGTTTTGCTGACTGGATTGATAACCCGAACCCGAAAGCACTACTCAACGCCTCCATCTTTTTCGACTTGGATGGTGTCTATGGCCGCTTAAAATGGGCAGAACAGTTAACTAGCTTTATTGTTCGTCGCGCTCGAAAGAACAACCGCTTCTTAGCGTGTTTGGCTCGTAACGCACTAAACAGAACACCACCTCTAGGCTTCTTTAAAGACTTCGTGATGGAAAAAGATGGCAGACACAACAACTCCATCAACCTCAAACGTCGCGGTACTGCTCCTCTGGTCGACTTAATTCGTGTTCACTCTCTGGCGGTTGGCTCACGTGCACAGAACTCGTTTGAGCGTCTCGACGACATCATTGACGCTGGCATTTTGCCAAAAGGTCGAGCACAAGACTTAAAAGACGCGTTAGAGTTTATTTCCATGGTGCGTATTCGTCACCAAGCGACGGATGTGGAACTAGGCATTGATCCTGATAACAATATCGAACCAGAAAACCTCTCTGAGTTTGAACGTCGCAACCTAAAGGATGCATTCCAGATCCTAAGCAATGGTCAAAATTTCCTTAAGTTCCGCTACCAAGCGAACAAGAGCTTTAAGTGAGGTTTAGCATGATTAAAAAGCTCTTTCAGAAGCCAACCATTCAGTGGCCAACGAAGTTTGAACAAAAGCTGGAGATGGCGAAGGATGAGAATTTAATTGCGTTTTATAGCAACAAGCCGCCTGCTCCAGAAACACCGTTATCTGAGGTGGAGTTCGTGGCGTTAGATTTCGAAACGACGGGTTTGAATCCTGAAAAACATGACATCATTACTATTGGTTTGGTGCCGTTTAACCTGAAGCGAATTTTCCTACGTAACTCGCGTCATTGGAAGGTACGTCCACAGCGTGCACTCGATGAAGATTCAGTCATTATACACGGTATTACTCACAGCGAATTGATCGATGCACCTGACTTAGGCGATATCTTAAGCGAGCTGCTACCATGCTTAAGCGGGAAAATCATTGTTGTTCATTACCGTCGTATCGAGAGAGAGTTTCTGGATAAAGCGCTCAAAAGCCGTTTAGGGGAAGGTATTGAGTTTCCTGTTTTAGATACGCTGCACCTTGAAGAAACGATTCAACAGAAACGTTCAGGCTCTCTCTGGGAGCGTTTAAAAGGGAAAAAACCAGAATCGGTTCGGCTAGCGCAATCTCGACGCCGTTATGGGCTGCCAGACTATACGCCTCACCATGCATTAACCGATGCAATTGCTACCGCAGAGCTACTGCAAGCGCAAATCGCCCATCATTACAGTGAAGAGCAACCCATCAGTGAGTTCTGGCTGTAATATACTTCACGCTTAATAGCGATCAAAAAAGGAGCCAGATGGCTCCTTTTTTACTTAGGTTGAGACAAGATTACAGCTTAAAGCGTTGAATCTCTTGTTCAAGTTCGTGTGATAGCTCAGACAGGTGAGCAGCTTGTTCTGCTGCTTGATGAGCTTCGACTGACAGCTCGTTAGACACATCACGAATACCTTCAGTGTTACGAGTGATCTCAGTGGTTACCGATGCTTGCTCTTCTGCTGCTGAAGCAATCTGCGTTGCCATATCACTGATACGCTCAACAGCAGTGTGGATTTGCGTCAAGCTCGCTGCAGCCGCATTGGCATCATCAACACTGGTATCAGCTAGACGACGACTGTCACCCATAATACCGACCGCCTTGGCTGTTGTGCCTTGTAGCATCTCGATAGTTTCTTGAATCTCTTGCGTTGAAGCATGAGTACGTTGGCTCAATACGCGGACTTCATCTGCAACCACAGCAAAACCACGGCCTTGCTCACCTGCACGTGCCGCTTCGATCGCCGCGTTCAGTGCAAGTAGGTTCGTTTGCTCTGCAATGCCTTGAATCGTTGATAGAATCGTATTGATGCTATTTCCGTGTGCTTCTAGCTCTTGAATCACATCAGTAGCAACTTGAACTTCTTGCGCTAAGTTCTGAATAGAGCCTTGCGTTTGAGTTACTTGGCTTGAACCATGTGAACAAGCTTGAACCGCTTCTTCTGAATTACTTGCCGTGCTATCAGCATTACCTGCAATTTCTTGTGTCGCTGCTGCCATTTCGTTCACAGCCGTCGCCACCATGTTGATTTCATCTTGCTGGTAAGAGATACGCTGACTACGCTCCTCAGCTTGCTGTGCTGTCGTGCGAGCTTGCTCTGAAAGCGCAGAAGATACGTGGCTAAGCTTAGTAACCATTGTGTGCATGTTGCCAACAAAACGGTTGAAGTTTTCCGCCAGTTTACCTACTTCATCATCACTGCGTGGCTCTAGGCGTTGCGTTAAGTCACCTTCGCCAGATGCAATTTCTTCCAGTGCATTTGATACGCGGTTCAAGTCACGGAACAAGAAACCAACTAGCCAAGAAACTGCAAGAATAACCACAATCGTGATCGCCACAGCAGTGAACAATAGATCTCGTAGCAATACCGCATGACCTGCTTCTTCTGTTGCGCGATCCATTTCAATCGCAAACATCCAATGCGTACCAGGAACTTTATTGAAGTAGTAAAGCTTCTCTTTTCCTTTGATTACCGTATCTTCGATACGACCTTCATCGGCGGCACGCTCAATTGCCTCTTCTGAAAAATCTTTTAGAACACTGGTGATAGGCTTAAGCGTCAAGCTTTTATCTGGATGCGCTAAGAAGGTGCCTTCATTCATGTCGATTAGCATCGCATGCGCGTTTTCACCTGCATCTAAGTTAATCACATCGCTGATAAGCTGATCGATCAGTACGTCCGCACCAACAACACCAACAAACTGACCATTTTTCATTACTGGCTCAGCAATGGTCACAAGTAGTGCATTCGTGATTGCGTCTTGATATGCGGCTGTGATGATTTGCTTACCCGCGGCATCAGCATCCTTGTACCAAGGGCGTGTGCGAGGGTCATAATCAGCACGGTTACGCTCCGGATGAGAGCGGTACATATCACCGTTTGGTGTACCAAGGAAGATGTCATCGAAGCCACCAGCCTTGCGAGCTTGTTGTAGGAAAGGAACAACGTCTTGCTCGGTCGAGTAGTCGTTGAACGCAGTGGCAATATCTTTACGGATATTGACCCAATCAGAAATTCCCTCTGACGCAGTAGTACTAAGACTTTGCGCACGTGAATAGACACCTGAACGAGTCTGATCAAATAATTGACCAGCCGACAACCAAGTAAGTGCTGTTGCCATCACAACAACAGCAGAAAGGCTTGCGCCTATAAGCTTTTGTTTTAATGATAATTTCATATTTATAGTTTTTTGAGTTGGGAGAACAGTTAAGGTGCATGAATATTACACACTTTTTTACGACTATTCACTAATTTTTAAAAAACAAAATAGCACATTAACTCTTTGTAAAATATGAACTTTCATGTGTCATTTTTTTGTCTCAAGCGTCATAAAAACCGCACAAAAAAAGCCAGCAAATTGCTGGCCTTTTGATTAATTGTTAGTCAGACGGTTTTATAAAATGCCGAATTACTGACGCTCAGTTCGCATACCCATCAATAAGCTCACACACATTGCAAGCAGAATGAAGGTAAATGGCAGTGCTGTAGAAATGGCACCGGCCTGAAGAGCTTGAACAGCCTCGGAGCCACCAATCCATAGCAGAGCAACCGCAATTGCACCTTCCATGAATGCCCAGAAGACACGTTGAAGTACAGGTGCATCGACTTTACCACCTGCCGTGATACTGTCGATAACAAGTGAACCAGAGTCAGAAGACGTAATGAAGAACACAAGTACCAGCACAACAGCGATGATAGAAAGCATGCTACCAAATGGAAGAACATCAAACATTTGGAACATAGCAAGTGATACGTCAGTCAAGCCATTTGTGCCCAGCTCACCTACTTTATCAACAACTTGCTCGATCGCAAGGCCACCAAATACAGACATCCAAACAACGGTAACCGCAGTTGGAACCAGCAGAACTGCTGTGATGAACTCGCGAACGGTACGGCCACGAGAAACACGCGCGATGAACATGCCTACGAATGGCGACCATGAAATCCACCAAGCCCAGTAGAACACTGTCCAGCCTTGGAACCAAGCTTCGTCCGTACGACCAAACGGGTTACTTAGTGGGATGATATTCTCTACATATGCCATAAGTGTGGTTGGAATCGAACCTAGGCTCGCCGCCCAACCGATAAGACCAACAAGGAGAAGTAGCAAGAACGCCACAACCATGTTGATGTTACTAATGACTTTAACACCACCATCGATGCCGCGTACGACTGAAACAACAGCAAGTAAAGTCACCACGGTAATAACGACGATTTGCAGACCTAGGCCTGGCTCAACACCAAATACGTGATGAATACCACTTGCTGCTTGCTGCGCACCTAGACCTAGGGATGTAGCAAGACCAAATAAAGTCGCAAGCACAGCCAGAATGTCCACAATGTGGCCAGCCCAACCCCATGCACGATCACCCAGAAGTGGGTAGAAGATCGAACGCATAGATAGCGGTAAACCTTTGTTGTAGGCAAAGAATGCTAAAGAAAGTGCTACAACACCGTAAATTGCCCATGGGTGAAGGCCCCAGTGGAACATCGTTGCACCCAGTGCCAATCTCGCGGCTTCTGGTGTATTTGCCTCAACACCAAGTGGCGTTTCATACCAACCGGTGAAGTAAGCGACAGGTTCTGCAACACTCCAGAACATTAAACCGATACCCATACCAGCTGCAAATAGCATTGCAAGCCATGACATAAACGAGTAATCGGCAACAGCGTCTTTACCACCTAGTCGAATCTTACCCATTGGTGAGACGATAAGTGCCAAACAGAAAATAACGAAAATGTTACCTGCAATAATGAACAACCAATCGAATGAACCAATAATTTTCCACTTCAGCCCATCAAGTGCCGTCTTTGCGGTATGTGCATCTAGAACTAATGCAGCGACAAGAAACAGCGCAATTAAACCTGCACTAATACCAAAAACTGGGTTATGAACATCAAAACCCCATTTTTGAACGTTGTCCTGACCTACCGTATAGTCGGTACTATCGATACTGTACTTATCTATACCCTTTGTCATCGTTCCTCTCTATTTTTGTAGTGTTTTTACGTACCAAACAAAAAAATCTTTCGAACACGATACGTTTTGCATTCCGTGAAGGCGCAAGATCCTATCATTTGACACGTTTTTGTCTATCTTTTTGCTATTAAAAAATCCAATAACTTACTTTTCACTGTGTGGTTACGGCCTTTGATAGAACAAATCACTACTACAATAGTTAGACCACAAACATTTATTGCTATAATAATTTTAGCTCTTCTTATTTTGTCGAAAAGGCGCGACAAAATGGTATTGAGGACACGGCGTAAAATTGTAGAGGTAATTTTTGATTTCCCCCCTTTAAATAAGGGCGCATTTAAGTTAGTGTCGCCTCGATAAATGTTCCCTACAGACTGGATGAATAAATTGGAAAAGTACGAAGAAGTATTGGTCTCGATTCGTCAGATCATCCGCGCTATTGATTTACATTCTAAAAAGCTGAGCAAAGAGTCTGGATTGACTGCTCCACAGTTGATTTTGATGCGCGCTATCAATGACTTAGATAACGTGACGATTAAACAGTTGTCTAGCCACACTAACATGAGCCAAGCGACCGCAACGACCATTCTAGATAGACTAGAACGAGGCCAGTTTGTTGAGCGTCAGCGCAGTGTTCAAGACAAGCGTAAAGTGCATGCTGTACTTACGAGCAAGGGCCAAGAAGCCTTAAAACAAGCACCAACGCCGCTGCAAGAGCACTTCATTAATCGATTCCAAAAATTGGAAGAATGGGAGCAATCCCTTCTACTATCTTCCGTTCAACGCATCTCGACGATGATGAATGCAGAGGACATCGATGTTGCTCCAATGCTAGAGCTTGGTAGCATTACCAAAGCCGATTAGTTTCGCTCCCACGTGCTCGCTTTTTGCGGGCACTACTCTCCTACTCAGTCAACCCAGTTTCAAACGCATATTTTGCTAACTCCGCCGTCGAATGTAAGTCCAACTTGTGCTTAATGTTATGGCGATGCGTCTCTACCGTTCGATAACTAATATTGAGTAAAGTGGCGATTTTCTTGCTGCTGTTTCCTTGAGCAACTAATTTAAGTACCGCTTCTTCCCTGCGGCTGAGAGGATTCGTTTTTTGCGTGGCAGGCACCACTTCTTGGGTAAAGAGTGTTTGTGTGACGGATTCACAGAAATACGTCGAGCCTTGGTTCACCGTTTTTATTGCTTGCACCATTTTCTCGGCCGAGATTTCCTTGAGCATATATCCTACGGCACCAGCTTGCATGACCTTCATGATGTACTCGCGATTATCGTGCATGGTCAACATAAGTATTTTGCTCTCTGGGCGAGCTTCTTTAATTACACCAGTCGCTTCAATACCGTTCATTATTGGCATGCTGATATCCATCAATATGACGTCCGGTTGCAAGTGCTTTGCGACCTCTATCGCTTCCAAACCATTACTTGCTGTCCCCACCACTTCGATGTCAGGCTCTAACTCCAAACGAGCCATGAAGCCATCCAATACCACTTGATGATCATCGACAATCACTACACTAATCGGTTTATCCATAAACTATTTCATCCAAATTAAGCAGCACAGTAATCTCTGTTCCCAAGCCAAGCTCACTCATTAGCTCAAATTCACCACCGATGAACTCTACACGCTCTTGCATGTTCCTTAACCCAATCCCTTGTTGGTGCACTGCTTGGTTAACCACAAATCCAACGCCATCATCACGTATGAGTAATTGCAGCATATTGCCCATTTTTTGCAAAGTAACCGTTACTTTTTTCGCTCGCGCATGTTTTTCAATGTTATTCAAAGACTCCTGAGCGACGCGATATAGCGTCGTTGCGACTTCCGAAGTCAGTTTGTGCTGCTGAGTATCGAAATTGCTCTCGATATCAATCCCGGAATGGGAATGAAAATCCTGTAGCAAGGTCGTCAGTGCTGCTTCTAAACCGATATCATCGAGGGCGCTTGGACGGAGCTGATGAGAAATATGCCGCACCTCATTTATCGCGGTGACGAGCGATCGTTGTGATTTATCTAAGTGGGATTTGAGTTTTTCGTCTTCAAGTCTATGACTCATTAAGTCTAAATGACATTTACTGGAGACTAACAACTGATTGATTCCATCGTGCAGTTCTCGCGCTAAATGCTTTTTCTCATCTTCTTGGAACATCACGGTTTTATGTGCCAATTCTTTCAGGTTCTTATCAGCGAGGCGATGCTCGTGCAGATTGATCGCCAGAGTGAGAACAATGATTACAGCAACGGTCACCGCTAAGATCACGACGACTGAGAAAAATGTCGTTTCGATATTTTTGTTCACTGCCGCGCGCATATTGGCGACTTCTCGGCTGACATCCTCAATATACAGCCCAGTCCCTATCATCCACTCCCACTTATCGAGCCATGCAGCGTAACTAAGCTTAGGGACGACTTCACCCGTAGATGGCTTTTGCCACAGGTACTGATGAAATCCACCACCTGATTGCGCTTGATACAATAAAGCTTCGATTAAGCGATCGCCATTTTCGTCTTCAAGATAGAGTAAGTTTTCCCCGACAAGCTCCGGAAGAACTGGGTGTACAAGGTTGGTACCATATTTATCATAAGCAAAAAAATAGCCGTCCGACCCATAACTCAAACGATTTAAAATCGCTTTCACACGCGTTTTGGCAACACTCTCTTCTAAAGTCGGATCGTTGTAGATGTAAGAAATGGAGTCAAAAGCGACGTCGACCGTATCTTTCAGCGCCGCTTCTTTTGATTGGATCAGGTTTTGATGAAAGATCTCTACCTCCCTTTTGCCAAGGGTCTTGGTTTGATAGATAGAGATCCAGCTGATACTCGCTGACACCAATACCACGGGTATCAGTGTCAGCAGAATTAACTTTGCTTTGAGAGGCATCCCTTCCCTCCATGAAACGCTGCCTTTACAGCTTACTATCTTAGCAGTACAAACGAATCGATTGTGTCTGCATAGACATAATTAACAGCTTAACAACTTGTCTCAAAAGGTAAAAACTCTCAGTTCACAAAATCTCTTTATTATCGAGTGATTAACTCATACCGTAAAAACCTGGGAAAAACAGCAAAGACGCCAACACAACAATCTGAATCGCGATGAATGGCATCACACCTTTGTAGATATCTCGCGTAGTAACCCCTGCTGGAGCGACACCTTTTAGATAGAACAAACTAAAGCCAAATGGCGGTGTGAGGAACGACGTCTGTAAGTTCATCGCAATAAGAATCGCAAACCACGTCATATTAATGCCCATCAATTCAGCGACTGGCGCAATAATTGGCACGATGATAAAACAGATTTCAACGAAGTCGATAAAGAAACCTAAAATCAGAATCACCACCATGGTAATAATAAGGAATCCCCACTTTTCACCCGGCAGTTCTAACATCCACTCTTCAACTAAATAATCACCACCAGTGTAGGTAAATGCCATTGAAAAGGCGGTCGCACCAAGTAAGATCGCAAAGACCATTGCGGTTACTTTAACTGTCTCTTTTGATGCATCATAAATCATCGACCAACTAAACTGTTTATACAATAGTGATAAAATTATCGCACCTGCACCGCCCAGTGCCGCTGACTCTGTTGGTGTTGCAATCCCTGCAAAGATGGAGCCCAATACCACGATGATCAATGCTAAAGGTGGCAATACAGCTTTCAGTGCGGTGAGCACTTCTTGTTTACGACTGATCGACTCATCGCGCTCTATCGCCTGTGCGGCTTGAGGGTTCAACTTCGCGTAGATGAGAATATAGATCACATAGGCGCCAACAAGTGTAATACCGGGCCAGATCGCAGCTTGAAATAGGTCCCCTACCGGTACGCCAAGTACATCACCCAACAAGATCAACACGATAGAAGGTGGGATAATTTGGCCCAACGTGCCAGACGCACAAATAGTCCCACACGCTAAACCTTTGTCGTAATTGTACTTGAGCATCACAGGAAGAGATATTAAGCCCATCGCAACAACTGATGCGCCTACCACACCCGTTGAAGCCGCAAGCAATGCGCCAACTAACACGGTAGAAATAGCGATACCACCGCGAACGCCACCGAACAAACGCCCCATTGATTCTAGTAGCTGTTCAGCAAGCTTCGTTTTCTGTAGCACTAGCCCCATAAAAACGAACAGCGGTACGGCCATTAGCACCGTATTTTCCATAATGGACTGAATTCGATATGGCATAAAAGCAAACATCTCGATGCCTTCAGCCCAAACACCAAAAATCAGCGCGATACCACCAAAAGTAAAGGCAACGGGAAATCCCAATAGAAGCGCAAAGAGCGCAACAAAAAACATCACTATACCGATCATAATGACTTCCTTTTACGACTTACCGTTATTACCGGCATAGATGAGATGAGGGTTGACAATTTTGTTGATTGAATGAAGTAACAATCCAATACCACTCACCGCCATAAAGAAAAATGACAGCGGAATCATCGCTTTGATAATCCAACGATATGGTAAGCCACCTGGGTCACCAGACGTCTCGCCTAACGCGTAACTTTCCTTAGCGAAATCAACACCAAACCAAGCTACCAGTAGGCAAAAAGGGAATAAGAAAAATAGTGTGCCTATGATGTCGATGATGGATTGTGCTTTGTAAGATAAGCGTTCATAAAAAATGTCGACGCGAACATGGCCACCGGACTTAATTGCGTAAGGCACACCAAGCAAGAACACGGCAGAGAATAGATGCCATTCCATTTCTTGGAATGCGATAGACACATCATTAAACACGTAACGCATGACAACGTCGTACACAACGTTTGCTAACAACAAAATAAACAGGATGCTGGATAACCATCCGAGAAAATCGCTAAAGCGGTTAAATAATCGCTCAATATAAATAAGACTTCTCATTCCGAACTCCGTGGAACGTTTAGATGCGCTCCGCTATAGTGCGGAGCATTCATTATGAAGTTTTCTTGGGCTTCGATAGCAGGCTAAACCTCTTGGCATCGCCTGCTTCATAACGTTATTGTTGAGCTTGACTGTTTAAGTACGCTCGGTGCGAAATATCTGACCATGGTCGAACTTGATTCATATAGTTCGCTTGTGACTCTTGAATCTCTTTCGCCAAAGCATCTTTTTCTGCATGTTCTTTCAACAAACGATCGTTTGCTTCTCGCAACGCAGCTACGACTTCAGGTGGGAAATCTTTTACTTCAACATTTGGGTATTCAGACTTAATAGATGCCCAGTTTTTGCCGCTTTCGTGTTTCGATTGCGTGTACATATCGTAAGCGGCCGTTTTCATGGCTACTTGCAAAATCGCTTTTAGATCATCAGGTAGACGGTTCCAGGTGCGCTTGTTAACGAGGAACTGAAGCTCAGTCGCTGGCTCATGCCAACCTGTGTAGTAGTAAGGCGCTATTTTGTGGAAGCCCATACGTAGATCCAGCGATGGACCAACCCATTCCAAGGCATCAATTGTGCGACGCTCTAGAGAAGTATATAGCTCACCAGGGGCGATATTCGTTGGCTTGGCACCTAACTCAGCCAAAATCTCACCAGCAAACCCTGGGATACGCATTTTCAAACCCTGTAAGTCCTCGACGGACTTGATCTCTTTTTGGAACCACCCGCCCATCTGAGTATCGGTATTACCGCCAGGGAAAGACATCAAGTTATGTGGAGAGTACACTTTTTCCATCAGCTCCATACCACCGCCGTAGTAAAACCATGCATACTGCTCAGTTGGCAACATACCGAAGGGCATAGAAGTGAAGTAAAGTGTGTTTGGAACCTTACCCTTCCAGTAATAAGACGCTGAGTGGCCCATGTCATACTGACCCGACTTAACCATATCAAACACCCCAAAAGGCGCTTTATGCTTGTTTGCGGAATCAATGCGGATTTGCAAACGTCCGTTGGACATCTCTTCCGCCATTTTGGCCATGTTTTTTGTGGTATCACCAAAAATTGGGAAATTAGGCCCCCAAGTTTCAGCAAGCTTTAAACGATAGACTTTTTCAGCAGCGTTTACAGAAGTCGCTGCGAGTGCCATCGCGGCAGCGACAGCGGTTGTTTTGAGCACTCGTTTTAAAGATTTTTGGATTAGACTCATCGTTCACGTCCTTTATCACCAAGGTTATTGTTGTCATCCATTTCATTAGGATTGGCTGTATTCGGTATAAAAGATGTAACAATGTTGTCTAATGCGAAATGGGCATGAACACGGAAGCGAGTAATTCATCAATAAGGCATTAGCCTAAGGTATTACGTACAAGTACGTAGGATAATCGTCATGACAAAAGACTGTTAATAGCAAAATCAATAAATTATGTTTTTATCTATGAATAAAAATAAAAAACAATACGTACGTATTTTTCTGCCAAAAAATTTACATAGTATTTAAGAAAATGTGACAAACCACTTATTGGCAGTGTTAAAGTCAGTACTTAATGCATTATTTCCAATACCAAGATAAAAAAATACCTCGGCATCGGCCGAGGTATTCAATCCAGAACGGTAGCGGTAATTAAACTGCTTTGTAGATAACTTTGTTACCTGCTAACTGCTCTTTTTGAACTAGGTTTTCTTCAAGAAGCTTCTTTAGTGCGCCAGTAGCCCATGATGCCGCTTTAGTATCTTCTTGACCTGCAGCTAGACCGATGCCTTTAGGGTTAATACCTTCAGCATTCGCCATAACGATGTCTAATACTTGTTGTTGCTTAGGAGTAAGGGCAACATCAACTGTTTTCACTGCAGCTACTTTTTTATCAGCTACTACTTTCTCCGCAACAGCTTTTTCAGCAACAGAAGGTGCTACTGCTTTTTCCGCAACAGGCTTCACTGCTTTAGGTGCTGCAGCTAAGTTTGCTACTGTCGCTTTAATGCGTTTTTGCAGTTTCATCTGCACTTTACGCTTATGAGCAAGTCTCATTGAATATTTCTCCAGTTCACTGCATCTCAGCAGGGATGAAAATTTGAAGCGCGTTTTATACCAAAATTCACAAGCAATTTGTAGGTTTTAGCGGCGAAACGCGATGAAAAATGCGCTCAAAGCATAGAACGTCTACTATTTAATCAGATATTTTATGAACGGATTTATTGAATACTGGGTATAAAAACAGAGGTTTGTTTTATTTTAAATGCAAATCAATGCACATAAAGCTACCCACTTATTTTTGGACAAGTATTCGATGAGGTTATAAGCATGGAAACGCTGCACCTAACAAATTCACATTTCAAACCCGACTCCCCTATCAACAGAATACTTTTGTTGCTTGTTGCACTCATCACTTTGTTTTTGGTTGCCATTTCTCCGGGATGGAAGCAAGCCATGTTGTCGGTCATTTTGATGTCTGCAATCGTTGGTTTCGCCATCTTGATGATTAAGAAAAGCCAAGTCACTTTTACGCTGACAGCTTCTCACTTTCAGCAACACCTTTTTAAAGGAGGTTGGGTCGTCCGATGGCGAAATATTGAGTCAATCGGTATTTGTAGCTACCAACAGGAAGGGTGGCACCAACCGCTACCTTGGATCGGTATTCGTCTAAAACACTACTCGCCCTACTTAAATTCAATCTGCCCTCGTATAGCGACAGAAATTCTCCTCAGCCAGCGAGCACTGCTTTACTTAGGCGCGAAACAAAATCAGTGTGAAGATAAGTTTGAGGATATAGTGCTTGACCCTAAACCGTATATAAACAGAGATGGGATTGAGTACAAAGGTTTGTTAGCGATGCTCGCCAACCGGATGAAGTATCAGAGAGGCTTTTATGGCTACGATCTATTTATATCAGCAAGTGATCTAGATCGTGAGGCTGAGGATTTTGTGGGACTGACTCGGCGATACTTAGCTGCCGCCGAGCCAGAATAATGCTTAGTACACGCACTTTTAGTAAAGCGGCATCTCGTCAGCAACGAACGGGTTAGTTTTACGCTCATGACCGAAAGTCGATTGAGGGCCGTGACCAGGGACAAACGTGACATCATTGCCTAAAGGCCACAATTTCTCTTTGATAGAACTAATCAACGTATTGAAATCACCTTGTGGGAAGTCAGTTCGACCAATGCTACCGTTAAACAAAACGTCACCCACAAACGCTAAACGCGCTTCTTCACTGTAAAGCACAACGTGACCAGGTGTATGACCAGGTGTGTGGAATACGTTCAGCACTTGATTACCAAAAGTGACAGTGTCACCTTCATTTAGCCATTGGTGCGGTTCAAACGCTTCTGTCAGCGGGAAACCAAACATTTGGCTCTGACCTTCCAAACCTTGCAACCAGAAGTTATCTGCCTTGTGAGGACCAACAATCTCTGTACCGCCAAGCAGTGCAGACAGCGGTTCCGTGCCACCTACGTGGTCCAAGTGACCGTGTGTTAGCACTAGGTTTACCACGTCAACACCCAGCTCTTTGATAAGCATAGCGAGCTGCTTTTCATCGCCGCCTGGGTCAACCACAATACCTTTCATGGTTTCGTCACACCAGACAATAGAACAGTTTTGAGAGAAAGATGTTACTGGAACAACTTGGTATTTCAGAGCCATAGATAACCTATACCGAATAAATTTGCATGAAAACTGCCGCAACTATGACACTAAGGCCTAGCGACTTCAAGCTTTGAACTGTGGGTAATCGACGACGTTCTGAGACTAGAAACCTTGTCTCAACTAGCACTACCAGGAACGAACAGCTCCCGTATCGATATGAACAAAGTTACTACCTGGATAATAACCCACGCCACCGGCTTTTAGGCTTAATGCAGCATCACGAACTGTTGAAAGCTTCACACCGTCTAAACGGAAATCAATGGCCTTTCCTTCCATGTGCATGCTCTTTTTCGCTACACGAGAAGACCCGTTGCGCAGCGAGGCATTAGTGGCAGGAGAACGGTAACCTGAAATGACGATCACCTCTGCTTCTGTACCAATTAACTTTTGAATTTGGCTTATTTGATCGAACAAGCGTCGATCCATGGGATGAACCTCATTTCGTCGATGGTCTCGACAAAACTCATTCAGCCTTTGAAGTTCATCATTAATGTATCGTTTTCCATCGAAATAGCATGTTTCGAGGATCTCTCCAGTATTAAGGTTGTTCATCGCCAGCGCACGTGGCTCGTCAGGGAGTGAAGCCCAAGAAAATGATGGCAGGGCAGACGCCAACACCACACCACCAGCGGTCATTTTAAGGAAATCTCGGCGGGAAAAGTTACGACTTACCATTTCAAAATACAGTGCTCAACAACTAGACAAGTCGTGGACATTAACCAAACACATTTGTCACGTCAAACGCATAAAACACTCCATCTTGATTTTCAGATGCAGTAATTATTGATTAATTATTGAACTAAAAGAGAATTCTTCGTTTTGTAAATTTTCCTTAAAGATTTCAACTGCGGTGATCGTACTTATAGATATCATCACGGTAGTAAAGCGTTCCCTCTTCCAACCATGCTGTTTGATAAATGATGTGTACTTGAATGCGCTCTCCCAAAGGAACTGACGTGTTAGACCGACGAGAACTTTCTCGCTTTTTCGCTAAACGTTCTTCCAACCCCTGAGTTTTGAACAGAAGTTCTGCTAACTGGTCTGCATGTTCGACACGGACACATCCTGAGCTGAATGCGCGTCTGTCCTGTTCAAACAAGTTCTTACTTGGCGTGTCATGCAAATAAATAGCTTGTGGGTTAGGCATATTGAACTTGTACAATCCCAGTGCATTTTGTAAGCCCGACGCCTGTCGCATACGATAAGGAAATGTTCTCGGATTCACCGTTGCCCAATTGATGGTTGTAGGGTCAATAATTTCGTTCGAAGTCCAAGACCGAATGATTTGAATGTTATGGTTAATCAAATACATCGGATTACGTTTTACTTTAGGAATAATGTCTTTAACCATGATAGTCCAAGGCACGTTCCAAGTTGGGTTGAGAATAACTGAATCCAGTGCTACCGACATGATGGGCGTTTTTCTTGATGCTCTCCCTACCACGACTTTAGACTCAAACAAGGGTTGACCGTCATGCCAATACGTGACTTCGTATCCAGGCACGTTAACAAAGACAACATTATCCCTTTCTTTCGACCAAATTCTTGAACGCTCAGAATTCAACGCCAGCAGATGCAATCTCTCTTGAGGAGAAAAGTTGATCCATCGAATGGTATTCGGGCCGATAACGCCATCTTCTTTCAAACCATGAATACGCTGGAACTCTTTTATCGCAAGCTCTAATTGTTCGTCATATTCTTCAGTGACTAAATCCAAGTAAGAAACATCTACGCCTACGATCTCCACTCGCTCAATCAACAGGGGTCTGTTTTCTAATATATCGCCAACACGTGCTAGCCCAGTTTGTTGATAGGCAGGATATTGGTACTGAGAATGTTCCGATAGCGAAGAATAGGCGGAGTAGAAAGCATCATCTGTTTGTAATGGAGACCGGAGACTTGCCAAAAACTGACCAAGTTTGCCAACCGTAATCTCATTACTCAGAACCGATAAAGTATCGATGCTAGGAGCGGGTAACGTAACATGGGCTTTGTCTGTAAATAGCCAATTAATCCCTTCTTCGGGGAGTTGCTCAAGATAACTAAGGTACATCAAGAGTGAGTCTGTCATCACTAAATCGAAATCGAGATTATCTCCCTGCCACCTTACTTGGTTTATCCGGTGAAGTTGATTTTCGAATTCATCGGTGACATCCGCAAGTGCAACCAGGTTTACTTGAAAAAGAAACTGCTCAATATCACTTTCATTTTCCCAGTTCAAACGGTAATTGGTGCTTTGATACAGTTGATCAATCACCTCTGGATAATGGATCATTTTTTCTACAGACAGCTTTTGTACCGCTCCCTCTTGCTCGACTTGCGCTGAAGCTTCGAGAGAAACGACGGTGGAAAAGCTGCAAAACGGCACCAGAAGTGCCGTCATGATTAAAACCCTAGCAAACACTGAAATGATCCTTGCGCTACTTGCCATAATAAAAAGTATGGCAAATATCTCACAGCTTGCAGGTTTAAAATTAAGAATCTGATGCCGAAAACGACAACAAAATTCTCAATAAGTGCTTACTCGATGATCTTTCTAGATAATTCTCGACCAATGGTTATCCCATTGCACACCACTTGCAAAGGTATTTTTTGACTCTTCAGGCCTTTGCTCTACCACTTTTCCCGCGCCAGAACTGACTCGGAATTCATCACCGTAGATCACAACACCAGAGGCGTCTGGTAACGCACTTAGCTCTACCAATTTGCCAGTAGATTTAGACCATATACCATAACAACTGCCCGGAGGCGAAGTGGCTAAGATCCATTCATCGGTTGCTGCAATACTCGCAACGTAGTGATTGAAACGCGCCCACTCTTCAGGCTCGGCTTGAAGATCTTGCATTTCACCACCGCGTGTGTGCATGGCGATTAAAGCTGGATACTCGTCCGGCTCACCACGATATTGCTGACCACAAAGCACGGTTTCCGCACCGTCATGGGCTAAGTGGCGAATACTCAACTTATGATCCGGTAAAGACACTTGATCCAGTAACTCACCTTCCTGTGAAAGGTAACTCAGGCTCGGTCTCATGCTATCAAGATTGAGAGGTTCACGACCGTTAGTGTGTACGCCACCGACGCCAATCGCCAATGCGCCATCAGGCATCATGATCACTTCATGAGGGCCAAGGCCAAAACCCGTTAACTCATCGATTTTTTGATATTGCTTCTGCACATCATAAACACCAATGATCCCACGACTTGTCCCCCTCTCCCCTTCTGTGGCAAATAGCAACGTGCCATCATGGGAGTAAACACCATGTCCATAAAAATGACGATTTGGCGTTGCTAGTTGCAGTTTGATCATCTGCTCTGAGCGATAATCAAACACCATGAAGAAAGTACCAGGTCGACGACCAAAAACTACGGCGTGGCCTTGTTGGTTTGTTGCCACACCGTGACCACGCTCAGGAATCGGCAATGAAGATAGCGGCATACCATGCTCATCCGCCACCACCGCTGCGAATTTATCTCGGCCAATGATAGAGCAGCCGATCAACGCAGGCTCACGTGAGCTTGTTGAAGCACAACCAAATGGCATCATAGGTATAGCCGCCCCGAATAGAGCGGCTTTCAGCAAAGTTCGGCGGGTTTGATCAGTCACCATCGGTTGCATTAAATCCTATAACTACGCCAAGCTCGATCGCCACTTCTTCGTGAATCAGGTACTTCAATTGCTCTAGCTTGTTGTATTGAGCGAGCACCATGCGATAGCCTTCTTTTGTTTGTAGTGCAGCAAACAAGCTCTTATCTTCAGGCCAAGTTTCTAGCGCCATTTCGAACTGATGAACGACACGGTCTGCGAGATCTGCATGGCCTTGCTCTCTAAGTAGCGCATCTAGACCATTTCCGTTAGCAAAGTACAACGCTTCCATCCCTTGAAGGTTGGCTTTTAAGTTTGAAAGCGAGGTCTCGGAACGCCACGATTCTGAGAAATACGGGCGAGGCTTACCAATCTTCGCTAGCGGTCGGCTCAACTTCTTCATGCTGTATTCAAGCTGATTCGATAGCAGTGAAATGTACTCAGATTCCCATTCTGTCATCTCTAACGATTTCCAAGGGTTTTCTGCCCAAGAATCCGCGATGATCTGCGCTTTGTCATCAAGGTTTTCAGCAATCGAAACGCCTGTCACACAGGTATTGCTGTTGCTAGATAAGGTCGACGCTTTATCGTAAAGCAGCCATTCCAGAGCCCCTAAACCTTGCACGGTGACACTTTGGGTGGAAATATCTTCTGCACTCCAAGCTTGATCAGATTTTGTCAGTACAGACATTTTACGACCAGTGGTGTTCTTTTTATCTGGCCAAAACTGAACATTCCAGCTTTGCTCCAACGCCGTAGCAGGGCCACGTTCTTGACCTTGTAATGCCATCCACGCAAGCATAGTTTGATGCCATTGCTGTTTTACTTGTGCATCATCTTTCGACTCTGATGCGCAGTAATCTGCGAAGCGTTGTTCAAGTTCTGTGGTTTGCGCTAAAAACGTCTGAGCTGATTGAAACTCCACCTCGTACACGCTTTGAGAAATATGACTTGTACTCTCAGGCTTGGCAGAGCTCGAACCGATGGTCGATTGGCAACCAACCAAACTTAACGTTGCGGCAATCGCACTCACTAACAGTGTCTTTTTCATGGTTAGGTCCTTATAGAGAGTTCAGAAACGCAATCAATGCGTCACGTTCTTTTTTGTTCAGTGTTAGGACGTTTTGTTTCGCCGTTTCAGCTTCGCCGCCGTGCCACAACACCGCTTCCATCAGGTTACGAGCGCGGCCATCATGTAGAAAGTAAGTGTGTCCGTTTACTTCTTCGGTATAACCAATGCCCCATAGCGGTGCCGTTCGCCACTCGCGGCCGTTTGCTTGATATTCCGGACGGTTATCGGCTAAGCCTTCACCCATGTCATGCAAAAGCATGTCGGTGTATGGGTGGATAAGCTGCTCAGAAAGCGCTGGTAACTCTGGTCGTTTCGCCGTTTTAACACTGGTCTTGTGGCAGCTTTCACAGCCAGACGCAGCAAAGATTTGCTGACCAAGTTTCACGTTAGGGTCATTGACATTACGGCGAATAGGTACAGCTAAGTGCTGGCTGTAAAACTCTACGAAATCGAGAATATTTTCACTCACTTCTGGTTTGCCGCCATTTGGCATGTCGTCACAAATGCTTTGTTTCGAGGTACAGTTTTCATTTGGGAATAAATGGCTCGTAAGACCCACATCACCATTAAATGCTGCTGCATTTTGCTGCATTAGCGTCGGTTGTCCTGCTTTCCAGCCAAAACGACCAATCGAGAAGTCGTCCTTCTCAATATCCCACACCTTATTGACTTTGCCTGAGATACCGTCTTTGTCGGCATCTTGTTCATCAGCCCAAGCAAGTAGCGTTTCGTCGGGAATACTCTCTAACAAACCAAGGCCGATCATTGGCGGTGCCACGCGTGCTGAGAACTCGGTATCAGGGTGCATATCGCCGTAACCCAGATCGGTAATGTTCAAATGAGGTTTTCTTAGCGTCACCGTCGTACCGTCTTTAAATTTCACTGGGACATCGGTGTAAGTGATTTCGATTTTGCCTTCTGGCGTTTGATCTTGCAGAGCGAAATCTTGAAGCTGGCCACCATAAGTCGGCTCAGGTATGCCGCCATCTTTGATGTAAGCTTTCTTTTGTTCTGGCGTCATCGCAGGAATGCTTAAGCGCACTAACATAGACACGGCATGTAAATCATCTTTCTCTGGCGGATGACCACGACCGTCTTTGATGTGACAATTCTGACAACCATTGGTGTTAAAAAGCGGGCCTAGGCCATCACGAGCGTCCGTTGACGCTGGCGCTTGTACCCAAGGGTTACGGAAAAAGCTGTTACCTACGCTAAAGTCGAGGCGTTTGCTCATTGGCAAGTTAGCAGCAGGAAGAGAATAGGCATTCGCGCCGTCTTTTTTAACACTGGTTTTGCCACCAGACTTAACATCATAAGCCATGGCAGAAGAAGAAAGGATCGCGGCTAGCGCAGAAATTAGGTATGGCTTCATATCATTGCTCTACATAGACAACAAGGGTGATAACAACGAGCTCAAACGTCAAAAGGGCTCACAAAGAGCCCTTATTTATTATGGTTTTCTTATTAAAACTCGTGGTCAGCAGTATCAGGGCTTAGGCTGTCGATGCCGACAATGCTTGCCGCACGCTCAATCGCACCGGTTTGTGCTACCAACGACATGATGGTGTCGTTTACTAGCGCGTTGCCTTGTGCGTTACCCGCTGCAATAAGTTGGTCAAAGTGCTGGTTGTTCTTCTCTGCAGAAGTCACTAGCTCACCAACTTGGCTACGTGTTGTATCAAACTGCTTTTGAATTTCGGTCGCGGCTTTCTTGTCTTTTTGAGCAACAAGGTCAGCGATACTTGGACCAGATAGCTCTTTGCCGTTTACACCTTTGTATGTACCTGTGTAAACGTTGTAGATGCCTTGCTCATTGTAGTAGTGAGAGTTGTGCGTGTTGTCTGAGAAACAATCGTGTTCGTCTTCAGTCGAGTTTGCCTCTAGTGCCACCTTCATGCGCTCACCCGCTAGCTCACCTAGAGAAAGAGAACCCATGCCGAATAGCATCTTACGAAGACCATTGTCAGCAGATTCGTTCAATAGCTCTTCACGGTAGTTGCCTTTCACTTCTGCAGACCACTGCTTTTCCATCCACTCTAGGTCTTGAACCAGTAGATCAGCGGCCGCTTTTAGGTACTCACCACGACGATCACAATGACCATTCGTACACTCAGAGCCAACGACGAAATCAGTGTAAGCACGTTGACCTGCACCCGCGTTAGTGCCGTTTAGGTCTTGACCCCAAAGCAAGAATTCAATCGCGTGGTAACCTGATGCAACGTTTGCCTCAGAACCGCCTACTTCGTTTAGATCCGCTAGCAATTCTGGAGTGATTTTTGAAACGTCCAGTTTAGAAGCACCAATCTGCAGACTTGTGTTCGCGATGATGTTGGCAGCAGCGCCCTCGTTACCCAATTCGTATTGGTAATCAGCCGCTACGTAGTCAATCAAACCTTCATCAAGTGGCCATGCGTTCAGCTGACCTTCCCAATCATCAACAATCGCGTTACCAAAACGGAAAACTTCAGACTGTTGGTAAGGCACGCGAGAATCTAGCCAAGCTTGTTTTACTTCTTCAAGCTTTTTCGCTGATGGTGATTGTAGAAATTCGTCGATTTTCACATCAAGCGCTTTCGCTGTTGTTACTGAATCAGCAAATACAGCATGGGCAACGTCCGCGTAATGTTCGACTACTTGTTGTTTAGTTACTGTGGCAGCAACGGTAGAACCACTGGCAATGAGGAGTGATGCAGCAATAGATTGGACTAAAACTTTTTTTGCATTCATCTGAAGCATCCTTGTTGAGCTTTTCAATTATCGTATTGGTAGTGCTAATTATTCTTATTTGCACCTTAGTCTCGAGATAATACAAATTTACAATTTATTTGCAACTCCAGATACAAAAAAACCTCATAAAAATGAGGTTTTTCACAGACTTTATTGTCAGTTTTATCTTTAGGATTAAACCTTTAGGTCATGTTTTCCGTGAGAGACTTTTGCCTTCAGATAATTTTCGTTGCCATCTTTGATATGTGCAGAGGTATTGACAACCTCGCCAATTTCAATTCCGTACTCAGATAACTCACGGATTTTCTTAGGGTTGTTCGTCACGAGGCGGATCTTATTCACGCCTAAAGCTTCTAGCATTTGTGCTGCTTCTGTGAAATCACGCAGGTCATCATCAAAGCCCAAATGGTTGTTAGCTTCGTACGTGTTCATGCCCTGGCTTTGTAAGCGGTATGCATCGATCTTATTGTACAAGCCAATACCACGACCTTCCTGACGGAGATACAAGATGATACCACCGGACTCGCCCATGCGATTGATCGTCTCTTCTAGTTGCTCACCACAGTCACAGCGTGAAGAGTGGAACACATCGCCTGTCAAACACTCAGAGTGCATACGAACTAAAGGCATGTCCTGAGTTTGGTCCGCTTGTTTAAAGATAATAGCAACATGCTCTTTGTCTGTCTTCAGACCATGGAAAGACAGAATTTCGGCATCAATGTTACTTTTTGCCCCGACTTTAAAATCTACTCTGGCACGTACTTCCGCCATATCTATACTCACTCGATTTATTGCTTGATGCGCTTGATGCGTTTTCGTTATTGCATTCATGGGATTTACTCGTTGCTCTTCAACTATGGGGACTGATACCGCATTTTGCAATATAGAGATCACAATTGAGGGCAGTTATCCACTCAAGACAGCAAAAGAGAAACACTCTCCAACTGAACAATTGTTATATTATAACAATTTAAAAAAACTACAATAAAAAACCCCAGACAAATTTTGTCTGGGGTTTCAAGAAGGTCGTTTGGTCTATCTTTTAATGGGTCTGACTGCGCTTCCAAACGGCGAGTTCAATCCAAACTGCTTCGAGTTCTTGGATTTCCTCGTCGGTCAACACGGCGAGCGTTGAAGTAACTTGAGGCAGGTTCGGTGATTGCAATGCACGAATCTGCGAATAGAAGTCTTTTTTAAGTTGTAATATAACTGAATCCACTGCGTGCACCTATTTCGTTCTTTTATTACTTATCCAGCTCAAAATTTTTATTTTCTTTATACTGGAAACTTCATAAATTCGGAAAAATGATAACATTCTGCTTGTTAAGTGCACAATTTATTTTTAATAGTGGAATAACGGTCACATTAATTACGATTCACCATTCGGATCGAATATAAGACAAAAAAGATCAAAAATAGCACAGGAAAGATCCACAACAGCGCCGTGGAATAATTTAATGGTGGTTGGTACAGAACAATATTCCCATAACGAGCAACTAGATAGTCCTTTATTTCTTGATCTGAGCTGCCTTCATTGGCCATCGTATACACTTTCAACCTCAGGTCTTTAGCCGCTTGTGCATTAGACTCGACAAGGTTTTGGTTTTGACACTGCGGGCAGCGTAATGCCTTGGCTAACGAGGTTGCACGCTGTTGCACTTCAACGGAATGAAATTCAAACAGATCAACATTCTGTTCTATATCCGCACTTCTCGTGAAAGGAGAAAATAGTATAAATAGGATTAAAGTGAGGAGAAGATTATTAAATCGAAACATTCAAGTATCCTGAAAATATATCGTTCCATTTATCTGCCGTTAGCTCTCCACGATATTTGATCAATATACGACCATTTGGATCAATCAAGTAAGTTTCCGGCGTTCCGATAACACCTAGCTCCACAGCGAGCTTTCCATTAGGGTCACTAATTACTTCAATATATGGATTTCGTTTAGAGCTCAAATATTCACGAGCGGCTTGTTTTTGATCTCTATAATTCAGCCCAATAATAGGCACACCGAGTTCTGCTAACTGCAATAATTCTTCATGCTCTCGTTTGCATACTCCGCACCAAGATGCCCAAACATTCAATAATTTATATCCGTCGCTTTTGAACAACTGCTCAGAAACCATGTCATCAGAGATCAGAGAAGTAGAGCGAAAATTAGGTGCATCTAAATTTCGTTGTGGGGACAATTCAACATGTGGTCGCTCAGACAAAGCCACCGCAGTTACTACAGCAAACACGGCAACAGCCACAAACAGACCTGCGAGTTTAAGCGTATTTCTCGATCGCATTGATAGCCTCTCTCCTTTTCTTTAGGCCGGTTAATAGCGCACCAAACACAGCTAGTAGCCCGCCAGACCATATCCACCAAATACCTGCGCGGTACTGAACTTTAATCGCATAAGCATGAGTGTCGACTTTATCACCCAATGTCACGTAATAATCGCCATGCCATAGTGAACGAATCGCGGGCTCGGTCATATTCATCACTCGCACAGGGTAATGACGCTTTTGCGGGTTGAAATTGAGCATGCGGCCATCTTCCAAGTGCAAGGTGATCTGTCCTTGTTCCGCGGTGTAGTTTGGCCCCACCAGCCATTCGATACCATGATAATCGATAGTGATCCCCGCCCTTTGTTGAGAACTGCCGGGTTCGACACGTAAATTATGTTCATATGAGTAGTGACTGTTGAATACAGCTCCACTCACCGCCAGCGCAAAACCGATATGTGCCATCACGATTGGCATGAGTTTGCGCTTATTGGAACAACGAAACAGCATAACGAGATGCGCCACAATCACCCAAGTAGCCAATATTATGGTTAGCAATACTTCGAAATGCAGTACGTTCACTGAGAACATAAACCCGATCCCAGAGACTATAGATAACGCAATACTAATCGCGATATCAGTGCTTCCACTCGGAACTGCGCCTTTTGTCCATTTCAGCACTGGCATGAATGCTAAGGCAATCAGAGCCAGTATGCTTAATGGAAAGGTCAGACTATTAAAGTAAGGTGCGCCAACCGAAATGTTCCCTAAGCCGAGCAGTTGATAAACCATCGGATAAAAAGTGCCAAGAAAAACGATGGCAGTCGCAATAACCAGCAGCCCTTTGGCGATATAAGCAGTGTAAGCTTGGCTCGCTAGAGATTGAAGTTTGAAACGAGGGAGTTGTTCTCCTCGCAAAATCAATACGCCAAAAGTGATGATGACAAGCAAGCTCAATACACCAAGCAGCACTAAACCTTTAGTTGGGTCCACCGCAAAAGCGTGCACTGAAGTCAGCACGCCAGAGCGCACCACGAATGTCCCTAAAATGCTTAGGTTGAACGTAGCAAACGCCAGTGCATAGGTGCTCCAAATTGCGCCTCTGTTACGTGTTGCGACAACACCGCTGTGCAACAAAGCAGTACCAGTAAGCCAAGGGAGTAGAGAAGCGTTCTCCACAGGGTCCCAAAACCACCAGCCGCCCCACCCTAGCTCATTGTACGCCCACCATGATCCCACCAAGATACCCAACGTGAGCGTTCCCCATGCAAAAAACGCTGCGCTTCGAGCAACCACATACCAATCACTCATCGGTTGTTTACCCAATAGGGCTGCTAATGCAAAAGCTAATATTGCTGCGTAACCGACATAACCGAGATAAAGCAATGGTGGATGAATGATAAGCCCAACATCTTGCAACATTGGGTTTAGATCTCGTCCTTCCGACGCCAATACTTGGGCATACTCGAACGGGTTAGAGGTCATTAACGTGAACCAAGCAAATGTCGCAATAAGAACGTTCATGATTCCTAAACAGTCACAAGTATATTGGGCGTTGAGCGGTGACTTAAATGCAATAAACGACGCCCATAAACTCAAGGTGACGACCCAAAACAACATGGAGCCTTGGTGCCCGCCCCAAGCGGCAGCAATCTTGAATGCTACGGGGAGTTGACTGTTGGAATGCGTAACAACATATTCCAACGCGAAGTTGTCTTGCACGAAGCAGACGATCAGAAGTGCTAAACAAATGAAGGAAGCTAAGCTAATGATGTGGGACATCGCGACTTGATGCGGCAATGTCGCCTTCTTACTCATAGCACGACGTAGCCAATGCAGCAACGATGCACAAGTCGATGTTACAGCCACCAATATCAGTAAGAAGAACCCTAGCTCAGCTTCCATTTATCCCCCTTACACTAAGGTCATTTGACCGGCATAGAGAATGAAAGTACGCAGCATAAGTACGCCAACCAAGCTCAACGTCGTGACCACAAAAACGTAACTGCCTTTGTGGCGCACTTCAGAAGGCGCCAACCAATTGAGAGTCAAAGGCGTTATCATGCCGATGAACACTACCCCACCCCAGAACCATTGAGCCCAGAATCCACTCGAAATAGCATTCCAAGCCGCGACTTCGTTCTGACCACCGCTGAAGATCAGTCCAGTAAAGAAAGTCACTAAGACAAACAGCTCAAACAATACTACTGGGCGTTCAAATCCGTGTACCCAAGACACACTTGGGCTGCTGGTCGACTCTTTAAACACCAAGATGCCGAACATCAAGCATGCCGCTGCACCCGAGGACAAACTAGAGAACAGGAACAAGATTGGCAGTACTGGATTGTTTAGCATTGGGTAAGTCTTCAATGCAGACAATAGAAAGCCAGTGTACGCTGCAAGCACGATGGCTAAGAAGCCCAAGAACAATTCAATGGCGTTGTTGGCTTTCCCCGCCTTAATCAAAATGCCATCGGCAAAATCCAGCAGTTTGCTTGGTAACTTCCCTTCACAGAAGCTGATGATTTGATGGCGGAAGATAACGCCAATCCAAACAAACAGCACCAGCATGTACACTTGGAACAAGATCACGCCCATCGACATCACAGACGTTGGGTTGTAGTAGATCATGATCTTCCAAAACTCTAAAGGCTTGGTTAAATGGAAAATCAAAATTACCAACCCAGCAATGATGCCAAATGGCGCAAGCCAAGCCATAGCTTTCATGATGCCGTTGTTTGCGGGATCACCTTCAATCACTTTGCGTTTTAAATAGATAGAAATCATCACCGCACCTGCTGACATCCCAGCAAGGAATAAGTAAATCGCGATGATCCAATCCCAGACTAACGAGTCAAAGTGGAATGCACTTTCGAAGCCGTTCATGATGACACCTCCCCTTTGCTATGCGGAATTTTGTACAGTTTAGGTTGCGTACCTAAATGCGATTTATCGCGATAGACAATATGGCTTTCGATAGCTTTGCTCACCTCGCTAGTTGGGTCATTCAAATCACCAAAGATGAGTGCTTTTGTTGGGCAAGATTCCACGCAAGCTGGCTGCTTACCTTGCGCTAGGTTGGTATCACGGCAGAAGTTACATTTATCCGCAGAGTGATCGACTGGATTAAAGAAGCGCACTTGGTAAGGGCAAGCAGCAAGGCAATAACCACATCCGACACATTTCTCTTTGTGCACATCCACGATGCCGGTCGCTTCATCTTTGTATGCAGCGCCTGTTGGACAAACGTACACACATGGTGGGTTATCACAGTGCTGACAGGATTCGCGAGTAAACTGGTATTCCACATCTGGAAATTCGCCAATCGGTTCACTGCGATGAATTTTAAGTCGCGTTACGCCTTCAGGGACTTTATTTACTTCGCGACAAGCATCGGTACAAGCGGTACAGCCAATACAGGCATTTTCATCATGAACCATACCCATGCGTTTCGCTTGTTCACTGTTGCTGGCATAGAGAGAGGAGCTAACAACGGAAGTGCCTGCAACGCCTGTAGTTAAAATCAACGCGCCGCTGCCGGCTAAAAAGTTTCTTCTCGAACATTTCATGCTATCTCTCCTCTTCTTTGGCAAGTTCAGGTTCGACGGCAAATTCAGAGTGACAATCCACACACTGCTTGATCAGTTGTTTTCTGTCGTACGACAACGCTTTGGTTTTCGCTGCGTGTACATCGTGGCAATTTGAACAAGTGAGGTTTTTGGCGTGCACATCGTGCGTCCAGTGGCTTTCTCTCAGCTGTGTCGGTGCGTGGCAATCCACACATTGGCTGTTCGCTTTGAGGATCAAGCTTGGGTCTAAGAACACTTTGTCGTGCACCGCTTTCGATTGAGCCGCTGAAAACTTGATTACATCAGGCGCGCCTTCTCGATGGTCAGGACCGATATTACTATGGCAGTTGGTGCAATTAAGCTGTTTACCCTGACTGAGTAACGCTTGAGGATCATGCGAAAGGTTCAGAGTCTCTTTGGCATCCTTGTGACATTGCAGACATTTATAGTCTCTGTCACGGATTAACTCGACTTGATGACGCTCAGATTGAGCTCCATCAATTGGCTCTGAAGAAGTCGCATGGGCGGCGATGGAGAAACCATAGATGGCAAAGACGAAGAGAAGTTTCAGCATTGTCTCTATGGTCAATTTTATATTGCCCATATTGTTCTTTCCTTAGCTCGATAATAATTGATAACTATTCTCAATTATTTATTTGAGCGACAATTAATTTCCTCTGAAGATATTTTTTAGATCTTCAAATGACATCAATTCTTATTTCGGAAAGCCACAACGCTAAACCTATATTTATAATACCTCTATTATTCATAAGGGGTAGAAACGCCTGCTCAAAAAGCGAACTAAATCACCCTATTTTTAAAAAGGTTAAAAACCCAAAGCATTGCAGAACAATGACTTAACAACTACCACTTTAGAGGTATATAAATTCAAACATGACTGAGATCACTGGTGTAAATTGATCTAAAACAAGACAAGATTCACTCACTATTTCATCTATCCAATTAAGCAATATTATTAATCGTAGATCTCCAGTTCTTATTTGGAATAGCTCCTCACAACGCTGCTAATAAAAACGAATATGGAGATAACACTGTGAGCATAAAACACTGGATGAGCGCACCTATTGCGGTTGCGACCTTATTCGCCAGCCAATTATTTTTGGTTGACGCTCCGTTAGCGGCAGAAGAGAAGGATTTTATCGATCCTCGTAACGATGTCTTTGAACAGAACCACCCTGATCAATACCATTCTTGGAAAGCAACATCCGAAAGTGAGCACATTGAAGATGCTCTAAGTGAAGACCCAAACATGGTTATCCTGTGGGCAGGTTATGGCTTCGCGAAAGACTACAACAAAGCGCGCGGTCACTTTTACGCACTTGATGATGTTCGCCAAACCTTACGTACTGGCGCACCAACCGACGAGAAGTCCGGGCCTATGCCGATGGCGTGCTGGAGCTGTAAAAGCCCAGACGTTGCTCGCGTGATTGATGAACGTGGTGAAGACGGTTATTTCGAAGGTAAATGGGCACGCTTAGGCTCAGAAATCGTCAACCCTATCGGTTGTTCCGATTGCCACAACACAGGCTCTGAAGCCTTCAAGAAAGGCGAACCTGCGCTAGCACTGACTCGCCCATACGTCGAGCGTGCTTTTGATACTATTGGTAAAAACTTTGATGAACAGTCTCGCCTAGATAAGCAAGCATCGGTCTGCGCTCAATGTCACGTTGAATACTACTTCACCGGCCCAACTAAAGCGGTTAAATTCCCATGGGATATGGGCACCACCGTTAATGACATGGAGAAATACTACGACGCGTTGAATTTCAAAGATTGGACGCATGCCGTATCTAAAGCGCCGATGCTAAAAGCGCAACATCCAGGTTTCGAAACTTGGAGAGCGGGTATTCATGGTAAAAACAAAGTGGTGTGTGTGGACTGCCACATGCCTAAAGTGACCAAAGAAGACGGTACGGTGTACACAGACCACAAAGTGGGTAACCCATTTGATCGTTTTGAAGACACCTGTGCGCAATGCCATACCCAAACTAAAGAGCAGCTACAAGGCATCGTCTCGACTCGCAAAGCGCAAGTACTGAACATGAAGCTAACCGCCGAGAAGCAAATCGTAGCGGCACACTTTGAAGCAGGCGCGGCGTGGAAAGCAGGTGCAACAGAAGCAGAGATGGAACCTATCCTACAAGATATTCGCCATGCACAATGGCGTTGGGACTACGCGATTGCTTCTCACGGTGTTCACATGCATGCTCCTGAGGTAGCACTTGAAGTACTAGGTACTGCAGTTGACCGCGCTGCTGACGCCCGTACCAAATTGGTTCGTTTACTGGCAACCAAAGGCATTACTGACCCTGTTCAAATTCCAGATATCTCGACCAAAGCGAAAGCACAACAAGCACTGGGCATGGATATGGATAAGATGAACGCAGACAAGAAACACTTCCTAGAAACAGTAGCGCCAGAGTGGGATAAAGCAGCAGCTGAACGCGAAGCCACGTATTAGTCTAACTGGCAACGGTTAACTTATTGATACAACAAGGGGCGTACTGAACGCCCCTTTTCTTTCTTTATTATCTTTATCTCTTCATCCTGATTCTATCGAGAGACAAAAATCGAATGTACTAGCGACGAGGAAGCCTAGGTCTAGGTTGAATATTTGGACGTGCTTTAGGTATCTGCACATTTGGACGAGCAACTGGACGCTGGATCTTCGTTTCCGGTAATGCTTTTCTTTGTTGAACCTTTTCTTTCACCGCCTTGCCTTGTAAAGTCGCTGGTTCAATATGCTCCGGACGATTCTCCCATTGGGTTCGAATCTCTTGCTTTTGCTCGTCAGGCAGTGATTGCCAATGATCGTCAAGTTGGCGTTTCATGTTATCGATATTGGCGGACATATCGTCGTCTTTCCAATCTTCGATTTTGTCTTTGATGGATTGCTGTTGGTCTTCATCTAAACCATTCCACCACTCTTCCAGTTTCTCTTTGTATTCATCGTCGTTATCGCAACAGCCCGGATAGTAATAAATCCAGTAGTCGTCATGATCGTACCACCACGGGTCGTAGTAACCCGATGAATAATAAACCGTAGAGGAAGAGCCAGAATGATCGGAAGAGCTACAACCCGCCAGCACAGAGCCGCACAGCAAAACCAATATGCTTAGTGCTTTATTTTTCATTCGTTGCCCACCTTTCCCTCTATTGCTTGTTAAATTGTACGCTTACAACAGCTCTTTTGCTTTGTTAATAGAGTTAATGATTTGCACCCTATCTAAATTTGGATCATTAGAATCTAATAATAGTACCCAGGCATCAATCGCTTCCTGAAATCGGAATGACAGAAAATGATCATTTGCGATCAAAGACAAAGCGGCTTCATTGTGCGGTTCTATCTGCAAAGCTTGCTCCAAAAGCAAGCTAACTTCTTGCGTCATTGATTGCTGGTGAATGTAGTACAAGGTCGTCGCTTTTGCGGCAAGTTGCGTGGCACTGACTGGCTCAGTCAGTTGGATCGCGTAATCAAAACAAATCAGCGCGCCATCAAATTCCCCCTCTAGCAGGTAGCCCTGCCCGAGTTGGAACCACAATTCAGCGTTGTTCGGATCTTCACGCAACTGGTCTTGAATCTCTTTCATGATGTCACGAGCAGTCATCATTCGTGACATTTCCGCTTGTATTGATTTAGGCGGAGTTTGATGCAGCAATAAGAAACTGGCACTCGTCACGACAAGTACTAACAGGCAAAAGCCAAACCATTGAGCAGGTTTAACTTTTGATGCACTCAGTGATAAGAGTACGATAAACAGCCCCATCAGAGTGATGGCAGCGAAAAACCAAACAGACATAACACGTCCTGTAAACAAAGATAACGTCAGTGTACGCATTTCTTACTTTAAATGCGTTGATACAGATACAAAAAAGCCGAGCAACTAAGGCTCGGCTTTTCATATCAGGATAACGATGTAAGATTACTCTTCGTTACCTTCCTCTGCATCATCAGCAGCTGGAGCGTCTTGCTGCGTATTTTCGTCTGTTGACTCTAACGCTTCTGCATCTTCATCAGCAGGCAGCTCTTCATCATCAACTTCTTCAATACGTTGCAAACCAACAACTGATTCATCTTCCGCAGTACGGATAAGCGTTACACCTTGTGTGTTACGACCAACTTGGCTAACTTCACCCACACGAGTACGTACTAACGTGCCAGCGTCGGTGATCATCATCATTTCATCACCTTCAACAACCTGGATAGCACCAACTACCGGGCCATTTCGCTCAGAAACTTTGATAGAAACTACACCTTGAGTGCCACGACCTTTTGTCGGGTACTCGCTAAGTGCTGTGCGTTTACCATAACCGTTTTCTGTAACCGTTAGGATGTCGCCTTCGTGCGAAGGAACAATAAGTGATACAACTTGGTCATTTTCAGCCAGTTTCATACCACGAACACCAGAGGCGGTACGACCCATAGGACGAACACCTTTAAACTTGATCTCTGGCTGACCATTCTCATCAAGAACTGGTTTACCATTTTCATCAAGTACTGGAATCTCTTCTGCTTCTTTAAAGCGAACCACTTTACCCGCTTTAGAGAACAGCATGATTTCATTTTCGCCGTTAGTGATATCCACACCGATTAACGAATCGTCTTCACGTAGGTTCACAGCGATTAGGCCGTTTGAACGTACGTTTGCAAACTGGTTCAACGGCGTTTTCTTAACCGTACCGTCACCTGTTGCCATGAAGATGAATTTGTCTTCAGAGAATTCATCAACACGTAGAATCGCGGTAATGCGCTCACCTTCTTCGAGTGGAAGGATGTTTACGATTGGCTTACCACGCGCAGTACGGCTCGCTAGAGGCAATTGGTAAACTTTCAGGCGGTATGTTTTACCACGAGTAGAGAAACACAAGATGTTATCGTGGGTATTCGCCACTAGAAGACGCTCGATATGGTCTTCATCTTTCATCTTAGTCGCACTCTTACCTTTACCACCACGGCGCTGTGACTCGTAGTCGCTCAGTACTTGGTACTTAACGTAACCACCGTGAGATAGAGTAACTACAACGTCTTCACGTGCGATCAGCTCTTCCATGTCAATATCATGGCTCGCAGCTGTGATTTCTGTACGACGAGCGTCACCAAAGCCGTCACGAACCGCTTCAAGTTCTTCACGGATCACTTCCATCAAACGCTCAGTGCTCGCAAGGATATGCATGAGGTCAGCGATTTCTTCTAGAAGCGTTTTGTATTCGCCAAGAATCTTCTCGTGTTCTAGACCTGTTAGTTTATGTAAACGTAGATCTAGGATAGCTTGTGCTTGTTGCTCAGTCAGGAAGTACTGACCATCACGAATACCGTATTCAGGCTCTAGCCATTCAGGGCGCGCAGCATCTGTACCAGCACGCTCTAGCATTGCTGAAACGTTGCCTAAATCCCAACCACGAGCGATAAGACCCGCTTTTGCTTCAGCCGGTGTAGGTGCCTTACGGATAAGCTCAATGATTTCATCAATGTTAGCAAGCGCTAGAGCTAAACCTTCAAGGATATGAGCACGTTCACGCGCTTTACGCAGTTCGAAGATAGTACGACGTGTCACAACTTCACGACGGTGATCAACAAAGCACTTCAACATATCTTTTAGGTTGAATAGCTGTGGCTGGCCATTGTTTAGGGCCACCATGTTGATACCGAAAGTGGTTTGCAGCTGAGTCTGAGCGTAAAGGTTGTTTAGAACTACTTCGCCCACAGCATCGCGCTTACACTCAATAACAATGCGCATACCGTCTTTATCTGACTCGTCGCGCAGTGCACTGATACCTTCTACTTTCTTATCTTTAACTAGCTCAGCGATCTTTTCGATCAAGCGAGCTTTGTTCACCTGGTAAGGAATTTCAGTGACGATAATGGTCTCTTTACCATTCTTCTCCACTTCGATGTCCGCTTTCGAACGCATGTAGATTTTGCCACGACCTGTTTTGTACGCGTCTACAATGCCTTTACGACCGCTGATAAGCGCCGCCGTTGGGAAATCAGGACCAGGAATGTAATCCATTAGTTCATCAATAGTGATTTCTTCATTATTGATGTATGCAAGACAGCCATCAATCACTTCGCCAAGGTTATGAGGCGGGATGTTGGTTGCCATACCTACTGCGATACCAGAAGCACCGTTAACCAATAGGTTTGGAATTTTAGTTGGAAGAACCGCTGGGATCTGCTCAGTACCGTCGTAGTTTGGTACGTAGTCTACGGTTTCTTTGTCTAGGTCAGCCAATAGTTCATGGGCAATTTTTGCCATTCGAACTTCGGTGTAACGCATTGCCGCAGCAGAGTCGCCATCGATCGAGCCAAAGTTACCTTGACCATCGACCAGCATGTAACGAAGCGAGAACGGCTGAGCCATACGTACGATTGTGTCGTACACAGCACTATCACCATGTGGGTGGTATTTACCGATTACGTCGCCGACAACACGGGCTGATTTTTTATATGGTTTGTTCCAATCGTTGCCTAGTACGTTCATCGCGAATAAAACGCGGCGGTGTACTGGTTTTAGGCCATCACGCACATCTGGAAGAGCACGACCCACGATGACTGACATCGCATAGTCTAGATATGAACCTCTAAGCTCATCTTCAATGTTTACGGGCGTGATCTCTTTAGCTAAATCGCTCATAGAGCCATTATCCCTCTATTATCTGATCGTAATTACGATACGTGTAAGGTGCAAAAATATAACACACAATTCATCACTTCGGCATCACTTTCCCTCTCCTTTTATCAGGTTGTGAGCTTGGTTATGAATCAAATGTCGAGAATTTGCACACTCATCCCATATCTTTCTGATTAGTGGTTATATTTCGGTCAATATTGAGCAAAATCGGACTCTTTACGCGGAAAAGCGATGTAAATTCCTTTAACTACACAACGCGAAAATGCAGGTTTTAGAGTTATTGTCACTGGCACCAGTTCAAGGATGAACCAAAAACAATAGTTAGCGCTTTACAAATTACAGGCACCTGTCTCGATTGCCGCGCCAATGAACTCTGTCATTGTCCCTTAACTAAGCACATCGAGGTTGTTTGGGTGTAAAACGTTGGAGTATACTGGCGCCCTCTAAAGGACTCAGATTGAATGCAATAAAACCAATTATGACTAAAGCACAAAACGTCGACCCAAGTGAAATTAAGAAATTCGAGGACATGGCTTCTCGATGGTGGGATTTAGAAGGCGAGTTTAAGCCGCTTCATCAAATTAACCCACTTCGTTTGAACTATGTACTTGAAAAAGCAAATGGCTTGTTTGGCAAGCGCGCACTTGATGTCGGCTGTGGTGGTGGCATTCTTGCTGAAAGCATGGCAAAAGAAGGCGCTATTGTGACGGGGCTTGATATGGGTAAAGAACCATTAGAAGTCGCGCGACTACATGCATTAGAAACAGGTACTCAACTGACCTACATTCAGAGCACAATAGAAGACCACGCTATAGAAAACGCAGGAACTTACGATGTCGTGACTTGTATGGAGATGCTTGAACACGTTCCAGATCCTCTCTCCGTTATCCGCTCTTGTGCTGCACTAGTCAAACCCGGTGGTCACGTGTTTTTCTCAACTTTGAACCGAAACATTAAGTCGTACTTATTTGCTATTGTCGGTGCTGAGAAGCTTCTTAAGATTGTTCCTGAAGGCACTCATGAGCACGATAAGTTTATCAAGCCAGCCGAAATGATGAAGATGATAGACCAAACTGACCTGACGGAAATGGGCATTACTGGGCTTCATTACAACCCTCTAAATGACAGCTACAAACTCGGTCGTAATGTAGATGTAAACTACATCGTTCATACTAAAAAATACTGAACGCTATTAAGTTAAAAAATGAGTTTTGTGATTGACATTTTTTAAAGAAAATGAATCGGAAGCGGTAGCACATAGTTGCCGCTTTTTTTGTCTTTTTATGGCTAAAATTCGTGCTCTAGATTCCATTTTGACCAAGCTATTTTTCGTAGATAAAAACGGCCAAAGATCAAGGAAAATATTTTTGCATGCGGTTATTTCTAAACCGATCTCGAAACCGTAATTTTAACCATTCAAGTCTGCCCTTTTCTCATCGGTTAGTGTTCACTTACTGATTTTTTTCATTTTGTCAGTTATCCACAAGTCATCCCCGATCTGTACCTTGATAAATCAGTGTAATAGCACTATCTTGTAACCCGCAAACAAATGAACCCCTATATGTTGTGTTTAAGCGACAATATATAGATAGACTTTGATCACAAAGCCGCCGCAAGCTTTACTCATATTGCACATAAACAAACAAAAATACGGCTTTTATCAGTTTTCTTAGGGAAATAAAGCAGAATGAACCAACAACTTACCGTCACCAAGCGTGATGGCCGTAAAGAAAGTATCGATCTGGATAAAATCCACCGCGTTATCACTTGGGCTGCAGAAGGTCTAGATAATGTTTCGGTTTCTCAAGTAGAACTTCGCGCTCACATCCAGTTTTACGACGGCATCACAACGACAGATATTCACGAGACAATCATCAAGTCTGCGGCAGACCTGATCTCTGAAGAGACTCCGGATTATCAATACCTAGCTGCTCGCCTAGCGGTATTCCATCTGCGTAAAAAAGCGTATGGCCAATACGAGCCACCAACGCTTTATGATCACGTGTCTCGCCTCGTCGATATGGGTAAGTACGATCAACATATTCTAGAAGACTACACAAAAGCAGAACTCGACGAACTTGATGCGTACCTCGACCATAAACGCGACCTAAACTTCTCATACGCGGCAGTTAAGCAGCTAGAGGGTAAGTACTTCGTACAGAACCGTGTTACGGGCCAAATTTACGAAAGTGCTCAGTTCTTGTACATCCTTGTAGCAGCGTGCTTATTTGCGAAATATCCAAAAGCGACACGTCTTGATTACATCAAACGTTTCTACGATGCGACATCGACGTTTAAGATTTCTCTACCTACGCCAATTATGTCTGGCGTGCGTACCCCTACTCGCCAGTTCAGCTCATGTGTTCTGATCGAGTGTGGAGACAGTCTTGATTCTATTAACGCAACAGCAAGCTCAATTGTTCGTTATGTATCTCAGCGCGCTGGTATTGGTATCAACGCAGGTCGTATCCGTGCATTAGGCTCAGAGATTCGCGGTGGTGAAGCATTCCACACTGGTTGTATTCCGTTCTACAAGTACTTCCAAACAGCAGTAAAATGTTGTTCACAAGGTGGTGTACGTGGTGGCGCAGCTACTGTGTTCTACCCAATGTGGCACGGTGAAGCACGCTCACTAATGGTACTTAAGAACAACCGTGGTGTTGAAGAAAACCGTGTTCGTCACATGGACTACGGTGTTCAGTTAAACAAACTGATGTACCAACGTTTAGTTGAAGGCGGCAATATTACGCTATTCTCACCATCTGATGTACCTGGTCTGTACGACGCATTCTTCGAAAACCAAGAAGAGTTTGAGCGTCTATACGTGAAGTACGAGAACGATCCTTCAATCAAGAAAGAAACGGTTAAAGCGATTGAAATGTTCACTCTGCTAATGCAAGAGCGTGCATCAACGGGTCGTATCTACATCCAGAACGTGGACCACTGTAATACTCACAGCCCATTTGATTCTGAAGTCGCTCCAGTTCGTCAGTCGAACCTATGTTTAGAAATCGCACTGCCAACGAAACCATTAACTAACGTTGAAGATGACTCAGGCGAGATCGCACTGTGTACGCTTTCTGCATTCAACTTAGGTGCTATCAAGTCTCTAGATGATTTCGAAGAGCTATCCGATCTTGTTGTTCGTGCGTTAGATGCACTGCTTGATTACCAAGATTACCCTCTACCAGCGGCATACAAATCGACTATGAACCGTCGTACGCTAGGTGTTGGTGTGATTAACTTTGCTTACTACTTAGCGAAGAATGGCGTGAAATACTCTGACGGTAGCGCGAACGGCCTAACTCACCGTACGTTCGAAGCAATGCAGTACTACCTATTGAAAGCATCTGTAGCACTGGCGAAAGAACAAGGTAAGTGTCCTTCATTCGACGAGACGAACTACGCGAAAGGCTTACTGCCGATTGATACGTATAAGAAAGATATCGACCTAATTTGTGACGAAGCGCTGCACTACGACTGGGACAGCCTACGTAAAGAAATTATGGAGCACGGCCTACGTAACTCAACACTGACTGCGCTAATGCCTTCTGAGACTTCTTCTCAGATTTCAAACGCAACTAACGGTATTGAGCCACCACGTGGTTACGTTTCAGTAAAAGCTTCGAAAGACGGTATCCTGAAGCAAGTTGTACCAGAGTTCACAGAACTTAAAGACAGCTATGAACTGCTTTGGAATATCGGTTCGAACGACGGTTATCTACACCTTGTGGGTATTATGCAGAAGTTTGTTGACCAAGCTATCTCTGCTAATACTAACTACGACCCGTCACGTTACGAGACTGGCAAGGTTCCAATGAAGAAACTACTTCAAGACCTGCTAACAGCGTATAAGTTTGGTGTGAAAACGCTTTACTACCACAACACTCGTGATGGTGCGAAAGATGAACAGAAAGACGCTGTTCAACCACAAGATGACGATTGTGCTGGCGGCGGTTGTAAGATTTAATCTTCCCGTACCTAGCGAACCCGTAAAGACAGACTATCGATAACCTCCCCCTTACGGGGAGGTTTAAAAGGAATTGAGGCATTATGGCTTACAGTACTTTTAACCAAAAAAAGAATGACCAATTGAAGGAACCAATGTTCCTAGGTCAATCAGTAAACGTTGCACGTTACGACCAACAAAAGTTTGAGATTTTCGAAAAACTTATCGAGAAACAACTTTCTTTCTTCTGGCGTCCAGAAGAAGTAGACGTATCTAGCGACCGTATCGATTACAACAAACTGCCAGATCACGAGAAGCACATCTTCATCTCTAACTTGAAGTACCAAACGCTTCTTGACTCTATCCAAGGCCGCAGCCCTAACGTGGCACTGCTGCCGCTTGTGTCTCTGCCAGAACTAGAGACTTGGATTGAGACTTGGTCTTTCTCTGAAACGATTCACTCTCGTTCTTACACACACATTATTCGTAACATCGTGAACGACCCTGCGGTGGTGTTTGATGATATCGTTGAGAACGAGCACATTCTGAAGCGTGCAAAAGACATCGCGCACTACTACGACGATTTGATTCAAGCGACGAATGATTACCATCGCTACGGTGAAGGTGAGCATGTCCTTAACGGTGAAACGGTTAAGGTTAGTCTGTACGATCTTAAGAAGAAGCTGTACATCTGTCTGATGTCTGTTAACGCATTAGAAGCTATTCGTTTTTACGTAAGTTTCGCATGCTCTTTCGCTTTCGCAGAACGCGAACTAATGGAAGGTAACGCGAAAATCATCAAGCTGATCGCTCGTGACGAAGCACTTCACTTAAACGGCACGCAGCACATGATCAACCTGCTACGTAACGGTCAAGATGACTTCACTTTCATGCAAATCGCAGAAGAGGCAAAACAGGACTGTTTTGACCTATTCAAAGAAGCGGCTGAGCAAGAAAAAGAGTGGGCAGAGTATCTATTCAAAGATGGCTCTATGATCGGTCTAAACAAAGACATCCTAAGCCAATACGTTGAATACATCACAAATATTCGTATGCAAGCGGTAGGTCTACCAGCAGCGTATCCAGAAGCAACAACCAACCCAATTCCATGGATTAACGCTTGGTTGTCTTCAGATAACGTTCAAGTTGCGCCTCAAGAAGCAGAAATCTCTTCTTACCTTGTGGGTCAAATTGACAACGAAGTTCGCGCAGATGACTTCGAAGGATTCGAGCTGTAATGGCAACACTCAAAATCAACAAACTGATCAGCATTGAATCCAACCCTTCCAATACGATTTTGGAAACAATGGAGCAAGCTGGCCTATTACCAGAATACAACTGCCGTGATGGGCACTGCGGCGCCTGTCGCTGCAAATTGGAGTCTGGTGAAGTGGAGTATGTTGGTTTTGCCATGGCTTACACACAAAGTGATGAAATATTACCTTGTATCTGTAAAGCAAAATCAGATTTGTCACTTAGCGGCGTTAACTACGCGATGAAAGAAAAGCAGCGCGCATAACGTTGACTCGACGGTATAAAATGCAAAAGCCAAGGCAATCACCTTGGCTTTTTTGTCTCTGTGTTTTGTCTCTCAGACTACTGTAGAGAGCTTTGGTTATAAAGCACTGCTCGGGAGGTGCATCTCTTTAACTTTCTCCAAAAATGCATAATGCGCAAACATCGGTTTACGTTCTAGGTAGCGACGCAACAAGTCTAGTGCTGCCGTGCTGATCACTTTAACTTGATCACTGCGCTGATACTTTTTCGAGAGTTTATATAACGCTCCCCACTCGCCTGACGGTGTCGATAAAGCGACGGAAAAAACACCCTCTTCAATATGGCCAGTAACGAGTGATAAATCCGTCCCACACTTCTCTCGCGTAGCACCAGCCAGAGCAAACGTTTCCGCTAATGGATCTCCGCTGTTGGCCATCGCTTGAGTCAGGCTCGGTAGTATCCAACCATGCCCTAGTTGCTTTTCAGCGTTTTCATCACCGTTTAGCCAGTACGTTAAGTATCCTCCGCTACTTTTTTCGGAGGTCGACACTGTTAGTCCTTTATCGACCAACAACTGGCCGACATTTTCAACCATAGGTAAATCAATACTAACGGTATTACTCTCAAGGTGTTTATTAATTATCTGTACGAGTTTCAAACGCTGTTCAAGCTGATCTGAAGGACCAAAAAGTTTCACTTCAATAAAAGGCAAGTAAGAGCGATACCCTAGCTCATAGCCTTGAGGAAGTTTTAGCTGATCTAGCTTATCTGAAATACCGGATTCAGACAGACCAAACGTGTAGATTCGACTACAACATGAACCTTGAACATCGGGAAACACTCTTCTCAGATCGGGAAGAATTTGCGTCTCTGCCATGAGCTTAAATTCACTTGGTACACCCGGTGTGAAATAAAAAATGGCATCATTAATCAGCATTTTGAAACCGCAAGCAGTGCCTATCGGGTTGTCCAATATCTCTGCCGTTTCTGGCAGCATTGCTTGCTTTAAATTACTGTCCGGCATAGGGATGCCACGTCGAGCATACAAACTTTCTAGATGCTGCAACCACTCTTTGAATAGCACCAGTTTACAATCGGCGGCTCTCGCGGCGGCGGCAGCACTCATGTCATCCGTTGTAGGGCCTAAACCACCATTAACAATAACCACATCGTTGTTAAAGCTGAGCATTAAAAACTCTTCAACCAAACTCGATAGGCTATCACCAACCGTTGAGCGCTTTGTTAAGCCAAATCCATGTTGATAAAACAGGCTAGACAACCATGCCGCATTAGTATCAACAATATCACCGTGGAGGACTTCCTCACCAGTACTAAGCATTGCTATTTTCACAACTGACTCCTGAACGTAAGCACAATCCTATTTTCGTTATAGCGCTTATTTTTCTTTTTATTTGGACAAATCTCGCCGAGGTTTGTTGGGACTAAATAAGGGTCAAGTGTTTAAATGATTGATGTTTTGAGGGATAATTACGAGCCCGAACATACACCATTAACTCGGAGACCTTTGTGTCAAAATCATCCATGTTCAAGACGACTCTAACAGGCCTTTGCTTGGCTTCGTCAGCGCTTGCGCACGCAAGTCACTATGACCTAAGCCGTCATACAGAGTTTTCTTACACACCTGATTGCTTGTCAGGTTACTGCGAAACGACGACTCTGTACACCTTCGAGGCTCAAAATCGCGGTGTTATGTATGAACAGAATAATGATGATTCGCTAAACCTTGACGCAGGGCTTCAGCCTAAACATCTCATCATCCCTCAAGATAAAGACTGGGATTACCTGATGGGTCAAACCTACACCATTCTAGGTCTCAGTATCGCGACCGTAGGCATGATGACTTTTCTTCCAGAAAGTATCACCAAATGGGACGAAGAAGACCGAGACATGAGTAAGTTGGGGCAAAAGTGGAAAGATAATGTCTCTGACGGCCCCGTTTGGGATCGCGATGAACATGTCCTCAACTACATCATGCACCCATATTTTGGCGGCGTTTACTACACGGCAGCACGTCACGCTGGCTATAATGAATTTCAGTCGTTTTTGTACTCCGCAACTATGTCGACGTTCTTTTGGGAGTATGGCGTGGAGGCGTTCGCAGAAGTACCATCTTGGCAGGATATTTTTATCACACCATTCTTTGGTGCTGTTGTTGGTGAAATGATGTTAACGGCTGAGCAAGACATTATTGCAAACGGCGGCGAAGTTATGGGCTCTGAAACCGCAGGTGATGTTTCGCTCTTCTTCTTAAACCCTGTTGGACATATTCATTATTGGGTAACTGATGCATGGGGCGGTAGTGCAGAACTACAATTCAATTCATCACCTTGGTTTGGAAACCAAGATGTTGCAAAATTCGCCATGGACGCAGGCGCAAACTATGACAGTCAATTTTATGGTGTCGAGTTAAAAGTAACCTTCTAATCCTAAGTTGATACTCGGTAAAAAGCAGCCTTACGATGGCTGCTTTTTTTGTGCTCTGAACATTGTTTTAATTATTTGCATCACGAATTAGTGTTAAAAATTGACTTTCATCAAACATTACCCGCCCTTAGCACCTACACTAAATAAAAGGATTTATTCCAATAACTTAAGTAGCACGTTTATTCGTACTGCGTCCAAACCTTGATTCCAGGAGGGGACATTATGAACACCGTATTTATTGTTAATTTTGTCGGACAAGCGTCACCCGCCACGATTAAAGAGCTCGCTGCAATCACACACGAAAACGGCGGGAAATGGCTGATCAGCAAAGTAAACTTTATCGAAGACCAAGTTGCAGGTGTCATCAAAGTAGAGCTTCCAAGAGAAAATGCCGACATCGTTAAACAGGCGTTCTCTTCTTGTCAGACTCTTGTTGTTAGGTTCGTCGACTCTGAACCTCATTCATATCGTGAAGACACTATCTTCCAACTTCGTTTAGATGCCAACGATAGAGCGGGTATTGTGAATGAAATTACTCACGTTCTCGATAATCAAGGTATCTCAATTTTAGATATGGATTGTCAGCGTGTATTCATTGCTGGAGGCGGAGGGGTAAGCTCTAGCTTATTCAGCGCTAAAATGGCGATAAAACTACCTAGCGAGCTAGAAATTGAAGACATAGCCAATGAGTTAGAATCTCTGAGTGAAGACACTCGTGTAATTGTAGAAAGCTAACTGCATACCTTTAACGCTTCCCCAATAAAAAGAGCAGCAATTCAGCTGCTCTTTGTCGTTCTAATACTCAATACGTTTTATTTCACTGACCACTGAGACAGTGAACGTTTGAAATCAGAGTAGTCAAATTCATTCAGTTTTTGAATGTCACCATTCGAGCGTTCACAGTAGACCGACGGCATACGTAGACCGTTAAACCAGTTCAGTTTCACCATGGTGTAACCGGCACTATCTAGAATATGCAGACGCTGTCCTATCTCTAGAGGCTGTTCGAAGTTCGCCACGCAGAACTGGTCACCAGCCAAACAAGAGCACGAGCCGATCACATACTCATGTTCACCATTTTCAGATGCTTCAAGAATTGACGCTGGCTCATTGTAGATCAACGTATCTAAGCGGTGAGCTTCTGTGGCTGAATCGACAATCGCCGTCTTCTTTACGTTCTCTACAATATCAACCACTGTTACAACGAGATCAGTTGTCTTAGTAATTATCGCTTCACCCGGCTCTAAATACATTTGTACGCCGTGTTTCTCTGAGAACGCTTTAAGTGCTAACCCCAACTTCTCGATATCGTACCCCGGCCATGTGAAGAACACGCCGCCGCCCATGCTTACCCAGTCCAGCTTATCTAGGTACTCGCCAAACTGATCTGAAATAGCATCGAGTAAGCCGATAAACGCATCCACGTCTTTGTTCTCACAGTTCATGTGGAACATTACGCCATCAATACCATCAAAAATTTCCGGTTTGATGTGATCAGCCTGAACACCAAGACGAGAGAATTGACGCGCTGGGTTTGCTAAGTCTTGCCCTGCATAGCTCACACCTGGGTTTAGGCGCAAGCCAATCGATGCTTTGCCTTCGACAATATGACGATAAGCCGCTAGCTGTGACTGAGAGTTAAAGATCATCTTGTCACAGATGTCCGCCACATCGCGAACGTCATCTTCGCTGTAACCCACACTGTATGCGTGTGTCTCACCACCGAACGTTTCGTAGCCAAGCTTCACTTCAAACGGGCCAGAACTTGTTGTTCCGTCTAGGTAAGGCTTGATGATGTCGAATACACCCCATGTTGAGAAGCACTTCAGTGCTAATACAAGCTTCACACCAGAGATGTCTTTTAGCTGTTTTGCTTTCTCTAGGTTCTCAATCAGCTTGTCTTCATTGATCATGAAGTATGGCGTTTTTAGTTCGTTTTGTTGCATTTTGATACCTTACGTCCCTTCGCCTTAGCAAAGACACTATAAAATCGAACAAAGCCGACGCAAGTGCATCGGCTTAAACGTACAAATAAGAGTCGCTAAATTCTTACTTCAATTTATGGATAACAGGTTGTCCTGGCTCCAGTTCTTGAACATGCCAATCTAGACCAATAGATGGCATGGTTTCTAGGAATGGGTCTGGATCTAGCTGCTCCATGTTGAACACGCCTTTGTCTGCCCATTTGCCACGGAAGAACTGCAAAGCCGCAGTGATCGCTGGTACGCCAGTGGTGTATGAGATAGCTTGGTGTTCAACATCTTCGTATGCGACTTCGTGATCAGCGTTGTTGTAAATAAATACACTGCGCTCTTTACCATCTTTCTTACCTTGAACCCAAGTACCGATACACGTTAGGCCAGTGTAGCCTGGCGCGAGTGATGTTGGATCTGGTAGTAGTGCTTTTAGCACGTGCAAAGGTTGAACAACCGTACCGTCATGAAGCGTTAGTGGATCTGGGCTGAGTAGACCGATGTCGCGCATCACATTGAAGTAGTTTAGGTAACGGTCACCAAAGCCCATCCAGAATTCGATGCGTTTCGCCGGGATGAACTCTTGCATAGATCGAACTTCGTCGTGCGCCATTGAGTACACTTTGTGTGAACCACAATTCGGGAATTCAAACTCAAGCATACGTGAGTGACAAGGTACTTGTTTCCACTCGCCGTTTTCCCAGTAGAACGAATCGCCTTGAATCTCAAGCATGTTCGTTTCTGGATCAAAGTTAGTTGCGAACTTCTTACCGTGGTCGCCTGCGTTTACATCCATTACGTCGATAGTATCGATTTCATCGAACAGATGCTTCACTGCGTATGCGGCAAACACCGATACTACGCCCGGATCGAAACCAGCACCAAGAATACCTGTAATGCCGGCTTCTTCAAACTTCTCACGGTAACCCCACTGCCAATCGTAAGCTTGAGGTACTTGTTGGCCTTCAGAGCACAAATCAACCGCAACAGATGTATCAAGGTATGACACTTTAGCTTGGTAACATGCTTCCATAATAGACATGTTCACCCAAGGAGGACCTGCGTTGATCACTAAGTCAGGTTGTACTTCTTTAATTAAAGCAACTAAAGAATCTACGTCGTCCGCGTTTACCGCTCGCGCTTCTAATTTCTTAGTTGAATCTTTCAGATTGTTTTTCTTCTGAATCGATTCGATGATTTTCTCACACTTACCTACGGTACGTGATGCGATTGTGATATCACCCAGAACGTCGTTGTTTTGTGCTGCTTTATGTGCAACTACCCAGCCAACGCCGCCTGCACCAATCTGTAGAATTGCCATAGTTTTCCGTTACCTTTGTTAAACTAGCTCTGCCGCTAGCGTATTGATTTTTGAGAGCAAAGATTCAAAGTCCGCCGTCGTCAGACACGGGTTCAAAATCGTAAATTTCAATGCAGTTTTATCGTCGACAATGGTTTCACCCAATACCGCGATACCGCGTGTTAACGCTTCTAAGCGCAACGTTTTGTTCAGTTCATCAAGATCCGCTGATTCATGTGTCGCGCGGAACAGAACCGAAGATAGTGATGGTTCAGCCAACAACTCAAAGTGTTTGTTATCTCGAATCATGTCCGCCACTTCAAGCGTCTGTTCAAGCAAATGATCATACATATCGCCTAGGGCTTTTGGCCCTACGCTTTGCATCGTCATAAACACTTTGAGCGCATCAAAGCGCTTAGTTGTCGCAATAGACTTATCCACCAAGTTCGGTAGTTCGTCGTGTTCGCGGTTCAAATAGTCTGCATGGTGAAGCAGGAATTTAAAGTTAGACTTGTCATTTACCAATAGCGCACCACAACTGATGGTTTGGTAAAACAGCTTATGGAAGTCTACGCTGATGGAATGTGCACGCTCACAACCTTTCAGACGCGCTTTTTGGCTACTTAGAATCAGAGCTCCACCGTATGCACCGTCGACGTGCATCCACATGTCATGTCTCGCTGCCATATCGGCGATAAAGTCTAAGTCATCAATAGCACCGTGGTCCGTTGTACCCGCTGTACCAACAATGGCAAATGGGATCAAACCTTCTGCTTTGGCCTGATTGAGAACTTCGTCTAATTTAGTGACATCCATCGTTCCATCGGCATTAGCATCGACAGTCATGACCGCTTTTTCACCCAACCCCATCCAAGACGCTGATTTTTGAACCGTGAAGTGGGATTTTTTCGAACATACAATACGTAGCTTGTCTGCGTATTCAGGAAGGCCAAGCTTTTGAATTGAGTGTGCACTGAGTTTGTCAGCAATCCAATCTCGCGCAAGCATCAAACCCATTTGGTTACTTTGCGTGCCGCCGCTCGTGAAGATACCGTCCGCTTTTTCACCTAACTCATATTTATCGCATAGCCAGTTCACAACTTTCTGTTCAACATAAGTCGCTGATGAAGCTTGATCCCATGAGTCCATCGACTGGTTCAAAGCCGCAATCATTGCCTCTGCCGCAATCGCTGGCATCAACGGTGGAGTATGTAGGTGAGCAATACAATCTGGATGTTGAGTAAAAATTGCGTTTTTCGCGACCAGCTCAGCAGCATCGTCGATAACGGTTTTAAGAGGCGCATTTCCATTATCAAGATCAACGTCGTGAATCGCTGCTTCCAATGCTTTTGGATCCATACCTGAATACGGTGCAGTCACTTGTTCAAACACTGACTTCATTGCCGTAGTCGTGTGATTCATCACCGAAGCAAATTCATTGCTGCCCATCTCTCCAGTGTGGATGAAATGCTTCTTCCATTCATCTTGTGGCTGAGTTTCGATGTGACTACCGCCAGCGGCTAAAATCGCGTCTTCAAATACACGTAAAGCAAAGTCGATTTGCTCAAACGAGATGATAAGAGGAGGAAGGAAACGAATTACTGCGCCTTCGCGTCCACCTTTCTCAACGATCAAGCCACGCTCGAGTGCTGCGCGTTGAATAGAAAGTGTGAGTTCACTATCCGCTTGAGGTTCACCAAATTTATTGAGCTCACCGTCTGGATTTTTAATCTCCACGCCTAGCATCAAACCTTTGCCACGAACCTCTGCGATACAGTTCACACGCTTTTGAATACTTTCAAGGCCGTAGCGCAAGTACTGACCCGCAATATTGGCATGCTCAACAAGATTATCACGCTGGATAATTTCTAATGCTTTCGCACCAGAGACCATAGCTAGCTGGTTACCACGAAATGTACCTGTGTGCTCGCCCGGCTTCCATGTATCATGTTGCTTGTTGATAACCAATAGCGACATTGGTAAGCCACCACCAATTGCTTTTGATAAACACAGAATATCTGGAACAATGCCCGACTCTTCGAACGCGAAATTGTAGCCAGTTTTACCAACACCACACTGGATCTCATCGAAGATCAGTAAGATACCGTGTTCATCACAAATACGACGTAACTCTCGTAGCCAGAATGCTGGCGCAGGAACAACACCACCCTCACCTTGCACTGGCTCCACGATAATCGCGGCAGGCTTCATAATGCCTGACTCATCATCGTTTAAAAGACGATCGATATAGCGAATACTTGCTTTCGCACCTTCATCACCGCCAAGCCCAAAAGGACAACGCAGGTTGTATGGGAAAGGCATAAAGTGCACATCCGACATCAAACCAGTTCGACGAGCTTTCGTGCCTAAGTTACCCATCATCCCCATCGTACCATTAGTCATACCATGGTATGCGCCACGGAAGGCAAACATAGTGTTGCGACCGGTAGTCTGTTTCGCGAGCTTGATAGCAGCTTCAACCGCATCAGCTCCAGACGGGCCACAAAATTGGATAACGCTGTTCTCGCTTAACTCTTGAGGAAGAAAAGACTTAACGGATTGAATAAACGTCGTTTTTGCTGATGTTGCAATATCTAGCGTCTGATATGGCAGTCCTGAATCTAATTGTTCTTTCAGCGCTTGGTTTATTTCAGGATGGTTATACCCCAAAGCTAGAGTGCCAGCCCCCGCAAGGCAGTCTAGAAAGATCTGTCCACGCGTATCTTCAACCAAGCACCCAAAGGCTTGTTTAATTGCGATCGGCAAACGACGTGGATAAGAACGTACTTCAGATTCATGCTCAGCCTGATCAATCAATACTTGATCTGGCGTTAAGTCATACGTTCCCTCAACGATAGGAACCTGAGACGAAAAAATGTTTGCGATATTGCTATCGACTTCAAAGGCAGTGCTCATACTACATAATCCCTTGAATTATAATAATTCTGTATCCTGTATTAATAATCATTAGAATGAAATTACAGGAGGTGTGAATACCCCTCCGCATTTGTCAGTGCATAAATGACAAATACAGATCATCCGCCACGATACTCGCGACTTTATATGTAAAAGGGATTAATCAAGGTTCTGTAATGCACCCGTTTTGTAAAACAGGACATTTCGGCAGTATGAAGCTGATTAGTGTGTGTTTATTCAAAGGTTTCAATGTTGGGTT
>NZ_JAWPOL010000190.1:0-1367 GCF_033391095.1 Vibrio sp. Vb0667
GACGCGCATTTGTTCCGTCCAGATACGAACCTATATCAAGAGATTGCAGCCCTGCATGAAGTCGAAAAACGTCACTGTATTCTTATTGACGAGTGTCAGTTCCTATCGAAAGAGCAGGTTTACCAACTTACAGAGGTAGTGGATAAGCTGCATATTCCAGTACTTTGCTATGGTCTTCGTACCGATTTTCTTGGCGAACTTTTTGAAGGCAGTAAGTACCTACTCTCTTGGGCTGATAAGCTGGTTGAGTTGAAGACGATTTGCCACTGTGGCCGAAAAGCAAACATGGTTATCCGCACCGACGAACACGGAGTCGCAATCAAAGAAGGTGACCAAGTGGCAATTGGTGGCAACGACCGTTATGTCTCGGTTTGCCGTCAGCACTACAAAGAAGCCCTAGGTAAATAAACCTATCCATTCAGCTTCAAAGCGATACAGAAAAGCCACCGAATTCGGTGGCTTTTTAATTGTTCATTTCGCTCAGACGAGATCAAAACCGAATCGCTCTAACAAGACTTGATAAGATGAATCCACTTGATTTGGAATGTCTTGCTTAGTTTGAAATCCTTTTTCGGGATAGCTTTTGACGCGGGAAAAATCTTCCATCAGCGCTTCTAACACCATCATTAGCGGCATGTCTTCGTTGATGTATTCGAAGAATGGATGAGCGGTAGAACTGACTTGCACTTGCGAGTAGGACGATTGCCATTGCTTCTCAAACGTAGCGATGGCGCGGCGTTCCATAAATGGCTTTTGCACTAAAATAATCGATTCGCATTGGATGCCTTTCTCTTTTAATAACTGCTCGGTGAAACGGACGGTTTCTCCACTATTGGTTGAACGTGTTTCTACTAAGATGGCATCGCTTGGTACGCCAGCTAAACGTGCGATGTCGGCAAATGTTTCGGCTTCACTTTTTTCAAACAAACCATCCGTAAAGCGGCCTTCACCACCGGAGAACACAATCAATGATGCGAGTTTTTGGTGGTAAAGCGCAGCGGCGTGCTCAGCAACTCGCACGTCGTTACTGCACATAACAAACAAGCAGTCGGCAGGCTTTAAATCCTGTTTGAGCTGCATGTAATCCCAAAGCGTTTCTATATGTTGATATAACTTCATAGTGCATCCAGCGTTGAATTGAATCGGAATTGATACCCAAGTGAAACCAGTTTGTCCGCTAAAATGCGTTTATCGGCATCTTCTGTAACGGGAGGTAGCGAAATCTCTGCGCCACTTTTGGTGATTGCTGCTTGGTAAAACTCAGCTTTGCTCACGGTGTGAGGCGTTGTGACATTAATGATCTGATTACTCAGGTGATCCAATGCAAATTGTGCCACAGCGACTGCGTCACTTTGATGAAGCATGTT
>NZ_JAWPOL010000191.1:0-1359 GCF_033391095.1 Vibrio sp. Vb0667
TTGACCTAGACCATCCTCACCTTCACCTTTTGCGGTTAGATCGAATTTATCTAGTACGATCTCGTAACCTGTCACGCGGTAGATACATTGGTATAGCGCATCAACAGGCCCATTACCGACCGCCGCTTCACACATTTCCGCATCACCACATTGCATCTTGATGCTGGTGGTTGCCATCACGCTGCCCGATTGCACGCTTAGGTAATTCAACTTGTAGAAATCATCTTCTTCACGCAAGTTGGAGAAGTGCATTAGTGCTTCCAAATCGTAATCAAACACTTGGCCTTTACGGTCGGCCAGTTTCAAGAAATCGGCGTACAGTGCGTCTAGGTTGTACTCATCTTCTTTATAACCCATGGAATCCATGTGGCTCTTCACCGCCGCTCGGCCGCTACGACTGGTTAGGTTAAGTGCTTGGTTCTTAAGACCAATCGACTCAGGCGTCATGATCTCGTAAGTGTTCTTGTTCTTTAACATGCCGTCTTGGTGGATACCTGAAGAATGGCTGAATGCATTGGCACCCACGATCGCTTTGTTGCTTTGGATCGGCATGTTGCACAGTTGACTCACCAACTTGCTAGTACGATGGATTTCTTCGTGCTTGATCCCCGTGCTTACACCCAGAAGCTCTTGACGCGTCTTGATGATCATCGCGATCTCTTCTAGTGAGCAGTTACCCGCACGCTCGCCGATACCATTGATGGTGCCTTCAATTTGGCGAGCACCGGCTTGTACTGCTGCAATTGAGTTTGCGACCGACATGCCCAAGTCATCATGACAGTGCACAGAAATGATGGCCTTGTCGATGTTCGGCACGCGGTTGAAAAGCGTTTGGATGATGCCACCGAACTCGCTTGGCACTGTGTAGCCAACGGTATCGGGAATGTTGATGGTGCTTGCTCCAGCATCAATTGCGGCTTCAACCATGCGACATAGATTGTCGATTGGCGTACGGCCTGCGTCTTCACAAGAAAATTCGACATCATCGGTGTAGTTACGCGCGTGTTTAACGGCGTTGACCGCCATTTCAAGTACGTCATCGTAACTGCGGCGTAGCTTGTCTTGAACGTGAATCGTGGAAGTGGCTAGAAAAGTGTGGATACGGAATTGGTCAGCAACTTTTAGCGCTTCAGCTGCGGCATCGATGTCTTTCGCAACGGCACGCGAAAGGGCACAAACTCGGCTATTTTTGATGTGTTTTGCAATAGTTTGTACGGACTCGAAATCGCCAGGGGAAGAGATAGGAAAACCAGCTTCGATAACATCAACGCCCAGCCTTTCAAGCGCATAGGCAATCTGCAGTTTTTCTTTAACCGTCAAGCTTGCTGACAACGCTTGCTCGCCATCACGCAATGTGGT
>NZ_JAWPOL010000192.1:0-1356 GCF_033391095.1 Vibrio sp. Vb0667
TTTGATGGTTTCGTCGAAGATGGTTTGACATGCTAGAGCGTTTGCAAAGCCTATATGCAGATCGCCATCTTCGAATGTCGGTGCAAAATCTCTTAAATCTGCGAAGGTTCTGAAGTGAGTGAATGGGGTGTTCCTTGCGGTAAAGCCAACTTTTTTCGCCCACCACATGAATTGGTCTAAGCTCCATTGATGGTCTTCAACCCCAAAAACACTAAACGTGATTGGCTCGTCAGGAGAATCATTGGAAAGTTTAGTATTACGCATACCACCCATTTCCATCGCTAAGTCACGAATACCGAACTCCCAATTAGGAATAACTTCATCGATGATAGGATCATATTGACAGTTCAGGTTTCTGTCGTGGAACGCTCGAAAAGCAATATCAAAGTTTGGCGGTTCTGGCTCAGCAGTCTTCGCTTTGAAGTTATCTGTTTTCGAGAATCGAGGGATAAATCCAAAGAACCCGGCACAGTTTTCACCAGTTTCTTCGCCATACAGGTCAGTACCTTCACAAGCGGCTTCTACGCTCGCTGCTGTGGATACCCAAGCTTTGTAAACCCCACCGGAGTTAGGTGTGTTGGCAAATGGAAATAGCTGTATGGTTTCTCCATCAGGCAGAGAAGTAGGGTCGACATCTAAATACTCACTCCCCAATTGATGTCGACATTCTATGTCTATCGATTGGGTGACCATTTTGCCGCGCACTTTAACTTCTTGAGTGATGGTGACGACGTCATTCATATATGTCACACCACCTTCACCGTCGAAATAGAAAAGACGACAGGCTAATGGTTCTGCGTAAAACTCTTCGGCGTTTCTAGCGTTCTTGCCTTTGATTTTTACATCTTGATAGCAGGTACCACCGTTGGTGTCTGCGCTATCTAAAGTACTTGATAACAAACATTTACCTGATGGATCGGTAACTTGAAAATAATACAAACCAGCAGGCAGTGCTGCGGCTGTCCTTGGTGCGTTAGGCCCTGGGCCTCCATCTAAAAATACTTCTTGTTTAGACTCGTAGCGGACATTTTCATTGACGATATCACCAGCAGGTGTCGTCGTGAATATTGCGCCGTCTAATCTAGCGAAAGCTGGTACAGCAAACATGATAGCTAACGAAGATATCGCAAGAGTTGTTGTCCTTAATTTGGATAAAAACCTGTTGATATTCATTTTTTGCTCCTGTGTCATCATGAGTGACGACACAGGATACAAAGGCAAAGAGTATGCCTATTTTAACTTATTGATTTAAAAGAGCCTTACATGACGTGTTTTATATGAAAAAGCTAAGTAAATGATATGCCGTGATTTCGTTGTTACACTGTGTTGCGTTACACATGTACACATTGTCAGATG
>NZ_JAWPOL010000193.1:0-1354 GCF_033391095.1 Vibrio sp. Vb0667
AGTACTGAGCTCAAGATATCTCTGGTCGTCAATGGGTTGGCAAGCACCACTCGGAATACGATGGTGTTCATTCTTTGCCATTGGTCAGGGTTCAGTCTTGTACGAGAAACAAACGATTTGCCCGTTTCACGTTGACGCTTCTGGATAAACTGCGTGAGCTGGTTGATGAGCTCGTTTAGTTTCTCCTTTTGAGTACCTTCCGCTTTATCTAGCGCTTCACGAATCAATGGCGGTAGATAGCGGTAGGTCAGTAGGCAAAGCTCCGGTTCAGAAACGAGTTCGAAGTCATCTTGCTGTTTGATGAGGTCAGCAAAGTAGCGCGCTTTCTCGATACTTTGGTCGATCAATAGTTCGTAGCCTGGGCGACTAATAATGTGCATCGCCGCATACACTAACATGGCCATGCCTGAGCGAGAGCCTTCTAGTGTATGACTACCTAAATCTTTTGAACCTTTACGTAAGATGTATTGCGCATGGTGTTCAATGGATTTCATCGCGTCTGGGTCTTTGAACAACACCATGCCTGCACCCATAGGGATGTACAGTTGTTTGTGCGCGTCGATAGTCACTGAGTCAGCCAGTTCAACACCTTCGAGAAGGTGACGGTAATGATTAGACATCAACGTTGCACCACCCCAAGCGGCATCTACATGGAAGTGACAATTGTGCTCTTGGCACACTTGAGCGATCTGCGACAGAGGATCGACGTTCCCCGTTTCTGTTGTGCCAGCGACACCGATAACCGCAATTGGTTTGATGTTTTGTTCTTTAAGCTCGGCAATTTTTGCTTTTAGGTCGTCAACAACAATACGGTTGTTTGCATCGGTTTTCACCGCGACTAAACCCTCTTGACCTAAGCCAAGTACGTCTGCTGCTTTTTTCAGTGAATAGTGACCACGTTCAGAAACCAGAACTGCAAGGCCTTCGTAGCCATAGTACTTCATGGCTTTGAATAGACCTTCTTTTTCTACCCCTTTGAAATCACCATCTGCTTTCAACGCTTTATTGCGTGCAACCCAAAGCGCCGTAATGTTCGCGATTGTGCCACCAGAGCAAAACGCACCAAGTGAATGGTTCGCGCTGTGCATCCATTTACGATAAAACTTGTCGTTTTGACCGTAAATTAAGCGGTGTAACATCCCTAAAACTTGACGTTCAAGAGGTGTGAATGCTTTTGATGTTTCGATCTTAACCAAGTTTTGGTTTAGCGCGATCATGATCTTGGATAAAGGCATCAAGAAGTAGGGTAGCGCCGAGGTCATGTGACCGATAAAACTTGGGGCTGAAGTGTGAACCGAGTGCGACACTAACGTGTCTAGCAGGTGCTCGGTGTGGTCTGACACGAATTCAGGTT
>NZ_JAWPOL010000194.1:0-1352 GCF_033391095.1 Vibrio sp. Vb0667
GTGCAGCTATTATTTCTCTAAATTACTTCTCCGTTACATCTAACGCTTTCATTTCTTGACCATCTTGTAACTCTGCATACTTCGCAATGACAGGAAACTGAGTATGCTCAATGCGCTCTGACCATATAGATTTCGGAACATGGATGAAGGTATCTGCATAACTCGGCGCTACTTCAAGTACTAACTTGGCAATGTCATCTAGCTCCAGCGACTCTACAGATGCTGGTAAGGTGAGCACAATCGCGGGAGATTGCGCGAGATACTGCAAGTTCGAGTTCTCTTTCCCTAACAACTCCGGTGTTAGTCGGTGGGGCGTTTGTACATCTCCTAGAGCATAGTGACGTTGCAGAACCATGAATTTGCTTGGGATTGACTCGTGTGAGTTCCACCATTTACCGTCGACGGCGGCTAATACCAGTTTTGATTGAGATTTATCAACGACGCCAAGTTCTTGCAGACTTGCATTGAGAAGTAAGCTGACGTTTTGGTTGTATTCTCTTTCGCTCAGCATCTTATGTTGTTGAATGAGGTTAAGTACAATTTTAGCTCCCAACATGTTGGAGTAGAGGTCTTCAAGCGAGTAGGCTGAAATGGTTTCTGGCCAACCTGAAAAACTTGCGTAGCCGTGCCACTGGGCTATCTCGTGGGATTCAGCCTTGAAGTAGGCTAAGCGCGCAGCTAAATGAGCGGCCACAGACCACCTTTGTTCATCGGTTAAAGAAGATGCGTCGAACGAGGCCATCTCGACGTATCTTGGTCCTAATTCAGCAGGTAAATCAATGCGATGGGCTTGGCCTAAGTTGGCGAGTATCTCGAAAAATAAGCCCATGGTGTCATCGGCGGTATCGCGCACATGGGCGAGGTCGATAAAGCCACCTTTTTGCGTGTATAAGATTCCGTTATTTTCGCTACCGCCATGACCCAACGCCGATGAGGATGACGGTGTGTAGTGATATATCCCGCTGGCAAACTTGTGTGGGCCTATCTCCTCAAGTTCAACAACGTTGTTCAGTCGGAAAAAAGGCACTGGAACTGGTCCAATTTTGACTTTCTGCATATCCCCAAAGGCACAACACGGGCGTACGTTCTGCGGTACGGTCAATTGAGGGTAGCGAGACTCATCCAAATACCAATTTTGATTGGTCGTCAGATCACCTGCGAGCATATCAGCGGCCTGATTCGAACCTGGCATCGCATGAACTGCCCAATTGTTGGACGAGCATCCAGCCAAGAAGGTACAAAGGGTGGCAGTGTAAAGAGATATAAAAAGTATACGGTTCATTTCAGTTAAAACGCTTCATTGATTGCAAAGTAAAATCCACTTTGATCGTTACCAAAGCCGATATCTAAAC
>NZ_JAWPOL010000195.1:0-1350 GCF_033391095.1 Vibrio sp. Vb0667
CGCAGCAGCTAGCGAAAAACTTATTTCTAACCCGTGATAAAACGCTGTGGCGTAAGGTGCGCGAAGCTTATATTGCGCTTATTCTTGATTACCGTTATAGCAAAGACCGCATTTTAGAAGCCTACCTCAATGAAGTGTATTTGGGTCAAAGCGGCGGCGAAGCGATCCACGGTTTTGGCTTAGCATCACGCTACTACTTTGGGCAGCCAATCCAAGAGTTGCGAATTGATCAACTTGCGATGCTGGTGGGCATGGTGAAAGGACCGTCGTACTACAATCCTGTTCGCTATCCTGAGCGCACCAAAGAGCGTCGAGACTTGGTGCTTCGATTGCTGATGCAACAAAACATGCTCACATCGCAGCAATATGAACAAGCTGTGAGTCGACCTCTTGATACACAAAGCAAACCACGTATTGCGAGCCGTCAGCCTGCATACTTCCAGCAATTGAATATCGAGCTGAAAGAGAAGGTCGGTGATCGCTTCAAGGCTGAAACTGGTCTGCGCGTGTTTACGTCTCTCGATCCTGTCTCCCAAAGTAAAATGGAGCAGGCTATCGCGAAGAAAATACCGGATTTAGCGAAGCGAGGCGGCAAAGAACTCGAAGCTGCTGCCGTGGCTGTTGATCGCCACAGTGGTGAAATTCGTGCCATGGTTGGTGGTAAGCGCGTGGGTTATGAAGGCTTTAACCGTGCGCTTAATGCTAGTCGTCCAATTGGTTCGTTGGTCAAGCCGGCGATTTACCTGACCGCGCTTGAACAGCCAGACAAATACAATTTGGGGACGACGCTGCACGACACCCCTCTAAGTTTGAAAGGTAGCAAAGGCTCGGTATGGACTCCGCGTAACTACGACCGTAAATATCGTGGTGATGTGCCACTTTACCTTGCGCTTGCGAAGTCATTGAACGTACCAACGGTAAGGTTGGGGATGGAGCTTGGTATTCCTGAAGTATCTGGCACACTTGAACGCTTAGGCGTCAACAAAGATGAGATTCGTCCTGTGCCTTCTATGTTCTTGGGCTCGTTTTCATTGACGCCATTTGAAGTGGCGCAAATGTACCAAACACTGACTAACTCGGGTAAACGTGCTAAGTTGACCGCGCTTCGTTCCGTCATCGATATGGACGGTAACGTGCTTTATCAATCGTTGCCTCGCTCCTCTCGCGCGGTTGATGAACAAGCGGCTTGGCTAACGACTTACGCGATGAAACAAGGTGTCGCACAAGGTACGGGCCGCTACCTTCAAAGCCAATTCGCTTGGGCTGCGTTGGCGGGAAAAACGGGCACCAGTAACGATACTCGTGATAGCTGGTTTGTCGGGATTGATGGTCGTGAAGTGACGACCATTT
>NZ_JAWPOL010000196.1:0-1349 GCF_033391095.1 Vibrio sp. Vb0667
TTCAATAAAGTCCTCAATTAAGGCTTTGGAATACTTATTTCCTCGATGCTCTTTCTTTACCTTTAGTTCGTGAATCACAATGAGACGATCTGGTTCTGGACAGATTCCCCAACGCATTGTTTCGTTACGTTTTGCGATGCTTTCTTTTAGCAAGTAATCATCATCAAGAATTTGGATAAAGTGGGCAATGCTGGCGTTAATGTTCAATAATTTATGACAGCTGATAGTACTCGAGGCTCTGGATAAATCTACGATGTAAAAGTCACACGTAGCGACTTCGGTCTCTTCTCCTTGGTCGACAAGAGCAAACATACTCGCTGTCATTACGTTGATACATGATTCAATATCATTTGAATAAGGAGCAGTTGTCAGGGCGTAGTTTATGATCATTGTTCTGTTCCTTTTCACTCGCTAGTAGCACAACGTCGTTTAATAAACGTGACGCGAACACTTAATTTGATGAGGTGTACCAAAATGACCTCCCTCAGATACTTTAATTAATTCATCGGGCTGTGTTGGCGGAGTGCTGACTCCCGCAATCTTCATACTCACCCCTTTTAAACTTTTTTTAAAATGTTTACAGAGCCAGTATTACTTACAGATATTGGGAGTCAATTTCTTATTATGGTTAGCGTTAATCGGATGGGTGAGCATTCCGATAACGGCCAACTGACAGCGCAGGATTTTTCACGTTTTTCCTATCTAAAACAGTGATCTATTGCACATTTTTATTACCATTATTCCAGAAGTTTAGAATTTTAATGTCGAGTAAAAATGCAAATAAACTGCGTTCTCCACACGACCAAATTTTTCTATTATGTGCAAATTAAAAAAGTGACATATGTCAAAGTTTGCATATTAAATCGCATTAATAATCGCCATCCCTTAAAGTTTTGACTTAACAACAAAAGGAGTAGATATGTTTGGCTTCTTTAAACGAAAAGCTTTAAAAAAAAGAGCCTTTAATCTATACAAAGAACTGGTATTTGGCAGGCTATATGAAGGCAACCGTTTTGGGCTAAATGCAGAAGACTTATGCAAAACAACAGGGCTTAATCTATTATCGACCCTCAATCTGATTCATAGACTTATAGCGACAGGATTGGTGGAGGAGTATGAGCTTGTTGATGTCGTTTGCTACCGAGCGGTGAGCGTGCCAATTTATCTAGATGACACCTCTCCGCCAAGCATTATTACCGATTATGTAAAACGTGCAATTGGCCGAGTTGATTTTAAAGGACTGGCTTAACCAACACTTTTTAAAACCGCCCCAAAAGGCGGTTTTGTCGTTTTGCACTGTCATTGCGTTTTCAACCATCAAGGCTGTATTGGATGTTTACTAAAAATTT
>NZ_JAWPOL010000197.1:0-1349 GCF_033391095.1 Vibrio sp. Vb0667
CGAAGGTCGTTTGATCGTCCGTGAGGCAAGCGACGAGTTCATCTTTATCGTTAATCGAACTGATGAAGAGACCATCAAAGATCTAGCAAGCGAGCTGATTCAAACGCTTTCCAAACCATATAACGTTAACGATAACCAGTTCCTGCTCAGTTGCAGCATTGGGATTGCGTTCTACCCAATGCACGGCGACAACTTAGACGCGCTGCTGCTTTCTGCAGATATCGCCATGTATCAAGCGAAGAAACAGCGTAATGCGTACAGTCTGTTTAATCAGGAGATGCAAGCAAGTCATCTGCACAAGATGAAAGTCGAGCAACGTCTGAGGCTTGCGATTGAGAAGCAAACGCTGTTTATGGCTTATCAACCGCAGTTAAACATTAATGGCGAGATTTATGGTGTTGAGGCGCTTGTTCGTTGGGAAGACGAGGAACTGGGCAAAGTGCCACCTAACGAATTTGTTCCTGTCGCTGAAAGCTCTGGTTTGATGGTGCGATTGGGTGAGTTGATCATCGAAAAGAGCCTTGAAGATATGGGCTTACTGACAACCCATCTTGCCACCCCAATTCAGATGTCGATCAATATTTCCGTCAAGCAGTTCCTACACGCCAAATTTATAGAGCGCTTGATGGCGGCGATGGACAAATACCATCTTGATTGCAATAGAATCACGTTAGAAATCACCGAGAACTTGTTTATCGAAGATCTAGAAAAGTTCTCTCCAACTTGCGAGCGCTTGCACGCTTTGGGCTTTAAGATTTCATTGGATGATTTCGGAACGGGCTACTCGTCACTAAGCATGTTGAGAACATTGCCGATTGATGAAGTTAAAATTGACAAGAGCTTTGTCGACAATATTGAGCACGATAAAAAAGCGCTGAATATGGTGAAAAACATCATCGCTATTGGCAAAAACTTCGAAATGAAAGTCTTAGCTGAAGGGGTCGAAACGCAACGCCAACGCGACCAATTAGAAGCGTGTGGCTGTGATTTGATTCAAGGTTATTTCTACTCCAAGCCACTCTCTTTTGACCAACTGGTTAGCTTTGTGAAAGACAATAAAGAAGAAAAAGCCATCATAGATTAACGATGGCTTTAGTGATGTCGGTTTTAAACCACGATTTCCATTTATTTCTGCATTTCTTGGTACATCACCTCAACAAGCTCGCCTTGCGGGTCGCCCGACAATTCCCAAGTAAAAATGCCACCTAAGTTCGCTTGTTTCGCCCAATTTGCTTTGGCTTTGATCGAGCGTTGATCTTCGTAAGAGATAAAAACTTTCTTTTCAGGATTCCACAAGTACGGCGCTTGGGATTGCTCATCATACTTGTACTCGTAGCCCTGCTTCGCTC
>NZ_JAWPOL010000198.1:0-1343 GCF_033391095.1 Vibrio sp. Vb0667
TGGCGTTACTTTTTGTAAGTGAATGCGAACATCGAGGGCATTGAGCTTTTTGCCCTTGCTCGATCTCCGGAATGCGGACGACAAGGCCACATTCTTCGCAAGAAATTAACTGACGTGAATTAGGTTGAATACTCATTGGGTAGGTTTTGAATTCATTTGTCCTAAGAATACTCTGTTTTCACTAGACACGCTTGTGTTGATTCAGGAGTTTACGAGTTTCTTACTTTTGCAATCGCCGTGCGCATGTTGCTAAAACATGCTAAGCGACGCTGAAAAGTATGCAACATTTTACTGCTAGGGTTTGAAATTGGGAAGTCGTTACCGCATAGAAGTGGTTTGAGTGAAGCAAATGAAATGGTGATTTTTGGGATGAGGGAGAGAAAGAACCTGCCCAAGCATAGGGCAGGAATGTATATAAGGATGTAGCTATACGGCAAGCTCTAACGTTGCTACTCAACCGTTCCGCTTGCAAATGCGTTTTTACCTATTTGCTTACCGTTTAGTGTTTTGCCGTAGTAACCTTGATGCTGGTGGTATTTTTCAGCATTTGCGGTGACGCTGCCTTTAAATCGAGGATCTTGTGGGCGTTCGTGACTATTGATGTACGCAGCAACGTCCCAAGCTTCTTGCTCAGTCAGCTGCACACTTTTTCCAAGTGGCATGTTCTCATAAATAAAATAGGCCGCTGTGTTAATGCGGTGCATACCTGCGCCCCAGTTATATGCAAATTCGCCCCAAAGCGGAGGAATGTATGAATGGTCGTCGGTGCCTTTGATACCCGAGCCGTCGGCGCGATGACAAGTCTCGCAGTTCTTTTCATAGACTAATGCCCCTCGCTCTGGTGATGGTTCTTGCTTCGGTGCGGCGATTTTTGGGTAGCCACGTCCTGCTAGGTTGCCGCGCTCTTTAACCGGTAATGCTTGAGCGATAGCATCTGGCAAAGGGAAGTTTTGCGTTTTACCACCCACTTGGAGAGCTTTAATGTCTAGCTCTGGCACCGCTTCATCGTTCATACCATAACTATCGAGTAATCCACCCATTGCCAACCAATAAGCGTAAGCGCTGAGGGCAACAATTTCGGGTGAGTCGTAAGCGGGGGTTTTGCCGTTCATGGAGTATTCGAAGCAACCTTGAATACGGTCTGCGTAGCTGTTTACGCGATCGTTTTTCTTGCGATAAGCCGGATAGGCCATGTACGCCGCCCACAGCGGTGCTGCATTGGCTTTTCGTCCTGCTTCCATATGGCAGTTCACACAGTTTTGCTCATTGCCAACGTATTTGCCGCGCATCTGTTGCGAGTTAACAAAGAGCGAGTAACCACGTTTTACTTGATCACCAAATGC
>NZ_JAWPOL010000199.1:0-1339 GCF_033391095.1 Vibrio sp. Vb0667
TATTTTGATTATTATCAACTTCATTTCACTACGAATAAGAACTTAGTTTTATAAAAAAGTGCTTGTAGAAATGGGAAAAGTGGTTAACAAGCGACCACGTTGTTTAGCTAAGTAGAGCCGAAGTTAATGGAGTTACTGCTTCGCTGCTACACTTGAGCAATAGATTTAAAAAATAGCCTTTTAGGAATCCATATCACATTATGAATTTCCCTTTTTTACATTGACCCCGTCATTACCAAGCAATGACATTTGGTCTCGACTCTGAGACTAATCTTCGATGTTTATCGGCAGTGTAAACACAAGAGGTCAATATGAAAAAATACACTTATCCTCTACTTGCTATCTCAGGCGGTCTACTACTGACTGGCTGCGGTGGCGACGACTCTTCATCAAATACAGAATCCGCTACGTTTTCTCTTGGTGTCTCAGATGCACCTGTGGATGACGCCAACAAAGTGGTCTTAGCATTTAAAGACGTGGTTTTAATTCCCTTTGACCCAGAAACGGGCGAGCAAACTGGCGATCACATTCTGCTAGACGCAAGAGAGAACAGCGCTCTACATCAAGTTGATTTGATGGAATATCAAGGAAAAAATGCCAAAACCATCATTAGCGAACAACAAATTGCTCCGGGTGATTACGCCATGTGCGTTTACGCGAAAGATGGCCGACAGTTGAATGATACGTCTCTATCGTATGTCGAAAAAACTGATGGCTCAGTAAAAGGTCTTGTTGTTCCAAGTCGTGGTAGCTGCTTTGGCTTTAAGCCCGATACCAGCGATCAGGGTCGCTTGAAGTTTTCCCAAAAAGGTCAGTATGTAAAAGTTCATACTGGGCACAATAGCTACGTTGTAGAGTTTGATTTGCGTAAAGGTCTGGCGGATCCAGTCGGCCAAGATCATATGAACATGAACTCGAATGCAGTAAGTTTGGTGAACGCATCAGATTCAGGCCATATCGCTGGCACGGTAAGTAACGTGCAATACCAAGCTTGCGAAGCAGACAGTGCGGCATGGAACGCGATTCATGATGTGCCTGCCGTTCACTCTGTTTACCTGTATGCGGGTTCCATGGATCGCTCAACCATGGGCGATATGGGCGCGACAGCTCCACTCAACGCGCCAGTTGCGGTAGCTAACGTGAATGAATCACAAGACGAAGAAGGCAATACAACCTACAGCTACGAGTTTGGTTACATTGGCCCGGGTACTTACAGCATTGGCTACACATGTACTGCGTATATTGATACGCCTGACGATCATGAAACGTCAGAAGACGGTTTCTTGATTTACCAGCACTACACGCCAGTTGATGTTGTCGAGACAGAGCTGACAACTCA
>NZ_JAWPOL010000019.1:0-81641 GCF_033391095.1 Vibrio sp. Vb0667
GCATGTTGGCTTGCGAGGCGAGGGAACTTGTCGACGCCCATACCGCTGGCTCCATGACAAGTTGCGCAAGCTGGAATATTTCTATCCCAATCGCCTTGGAAAATTAATTTACGATACGGGTTACGAATATCAGCTTGGTCGCCGCGTTGTTCTGGATTCGTGAACTCATAGCTCGGGAGGTTAGCAAAGTACTCCATAACTTCCTTACGGTCTGCGGGATCGCTGAGTTCCTTCGCCATGCCTTGCATGACCACATTTTGGCGTTCGCCACTAAGGAATAGTTCGATTTGAGTGTTGAGATAATTCGCGTTTAAACCAGCGATCATCGGCGCGATATTTGGCTGTCCCATGCCATCTTGGCCGTGACAACCGCTACATACGCTGGCTTTTTCCGGAATAGACGAGGCGCTTGCGCCCATAGTGGTTGCTAACAAACAGGCCACCACCACTGGAAGAATTTTTGACATGCTGACTCACTTTAATTTTTATTAATATGTCTAAGTGCTACTTGGTAGTCACTTGGACAATATTGTCGGCCTTGTCAATAATGAAAGGTATTGTGGATTTCCACATATTTAATAAGTGTAAATGGCCGTATTTGTTTTTATTGGTTGTTCTATAAGCGATAAAAACAAAGTGGTGAAGAGCTGCACAAATCGGCAGCTCTAAGTGGTAGAGACGTCTTAACGTGCGGCGTTACGCTTTGCGGATTTTGGCCGGCAGGGACTGACGTGCCGCCGCGCCCACGACCCAATCCAACAACACGCCTTTGCCTTCTCGAGTAGGGTCAATTAAGCCAATGTCGTTAATATTGACGCCATCTTGGCTGCGCGTTTTTACGGGTTGTTGCTTATCGCCGATCCAGTGCGAGCGTTGTCCTAGCTCGGTATGGCCAAACCCATGTTCAAATCCGAGTGTGCCAGGGCGAATCCCGCTGACTATCATCGCAAGTGCTTTGGTGCTTGCAGATGGTGTCTCGATAACAAACTCATCACCCGTTTTAATGCCTGCGCACTCGGCATCGATTGGATGGATGTACACTGGGTTTACGCCTTTAATCGAGTTCAACCTTGGCGATAGATTGGATACCGCACTGTGAATGTTGGATTTAAAGTTCGTCAGGCTGAAAGGCCATTCTGAGCTTGGGAACTGGTCTTCCATTGATGTGCCATCGGCCAGTTTTTGTGGATGCCATGTTGGGCAACCCGTGTAGAAATCACCGGTCATGGTGTTTCTTGCGCTGCCGACACGTTCATTCCATATCGCGACAGGTCGTGTCCATTTGTGCTTCATTTGCTCACCTTGATACGCTTCGGTTGCATTTTCAAAACGTCCACCGCGAGCAAAAATAAACGCCACACGTTTCATCTCATCCGCTGTCAGCGTCTTCTGCATGGCTGGCATTAAACGCTCTAGGCCGGACCACGCAATGTCTTCTGCCGAAACTTCAGGCACCCCGCCTTTCACATAAGCCAAGTTTGCCGCGGAACGTAAGTAGAAATCTTCAGCGCTGTGGAGAGCGTGCCAATTCCCTTGCGCATCTTGAATCGCGTTGTCACCAAAGCCGCCTAGTTGCATTTTCTTGGCGACATCAATCAAAAAGTTTTCTAAGCAAATCGAACGACCATCGGCGGTTTTCTCTGTTCGCGCTTCCACAATCGGCCAACGAGCGGTGACGGTTTTCACCGGAACGTCGTGCCAAGGCGTTGCCATACCCCAGCTTTCGTAGGTGACCGTGTCAGGTACAATATAATCCGACAACGCGGTGGTTTCGTTAATGAACGCATCAACAGACACAATCAAACCGAGTTGTTTTGGATCTTTAAGCTTGTCTTCCAGCAGCGTTTTCAATCCGGGTACACCATACATCGGGTTCGCCATGTGGTTGATCCACGCTTTAACGCGGTATGGATACCCATCAATAGCCGCAGATAGGTGCTCTGTCAGCAGTGGCGCGGCAAACGGATACCAAGGGGCGCGAGTTGGGTAAGGTGATTCACCTGCCTCAACGCGACGTTTGTATTCGCTGGTTTTGTGGTAGGGGAATTTACTGCGCGACAAAAAGACGCCTTTCGGGCCGACTTTGCCAGCAAATTTGGTGAAGTCGTAACGAGGACCCGCAGCGGAAGTTGGGTAGCCACCCGCTTTGGCCATCGCGCCGCCTTTCATATTTATGTTACCAATCAACGCATTGAGCATCATGATGGTAAACGAGTTATAGAACCCATTGGTGTGCATGTTGCCACCGTGGGTATCGACCACCGCTTTTGTTCCGTGACTGGTGAAGCGCTTTGCTAGTTCAACAACTTGTTCGACAGGGATTTCACATTGTTGGCTGTAGAACTCAAGACTGTATTTGAACGCCTCTTCTTTGAGTCTTTGTAGAGACGATTTTACGCGCACTTCGCCCGATGCAAGCGAAACCGTTTTATCGACAAACAGTGCCGCTTCCTCAGCTTGGGTATGAACACCAAATTCGCCGCTTTGCTCATCCACGATGACGTACGGGTCGGAGTCAGACAACACTTCGCCCTCGAATGGCAGATTCAAGTCGGACGCGCGTAAAAACGTGCCGTTTCTCGGGTGCTGATTATCGCTTATCACGAGATGCGTAGCATTACACCAGTGCGCGGTGCCGGCTCGTTTCATCGCGTTTGCCCCCGGCTGCGCCAAGAAGGTTTTGTTGTAGCGTTGGTTTTCGATGATCCATTGGATCATGCCAAGCACGAGGGCAGAGTCGGTGCCCGGTTTGATTGGTATCCAGCGGTTATTGTCACCTGCTGCCAAGCTCGATGAACCCGCCAGCAAACTTGGTGTGATGATGGTGTATTCCAAGCTGCCTTCTGTTCGCGCATTGGCGAGTTGGCGCGCCTGACGCTTAAAAGGGTTACCCGCTTGAGCTGGCGACATACCGATGAAGATGATGTATTCCGCATTATCAAAGTCTGGCTTTAAGTGTGCGTTCTTATCTAAATCGTTCATAAATGCGCCGCTGCCAGCACGAAATGCATAGCCGCAGTAAGAGCCATGATGCCCAAAGTTACGCGTACCATAGCTGTTGAACGCGAAGCGTTTGAATATGTCGTCTCGGCCTTCGTTACCTGCGTTGGTCATTAACAATTGGTTGGCTTTCGGTCCATATTCTGGGTTTTCAGGATCAACGGGCGTTGTTAAATCGCGAATATCGCGTAAGCCATCAACATGGCCTTCACCAAATAAATCACCACCTTCAACGACTTCTTTTATCAATTGCTCGTAGCTGATCGGAATCCATTTTCCTTCGCCGCGTTTGCCAACTCGTTTCAGCGGCTGAGTAATGCGGTACGGGCTGTTGCGAATTTCTAGCATCCCGTTTCCTCTTGCACAGGCGGTCGAACGGCCGTCAAGGCCCGCTTCTCCTGCCAAGCTCAAATAAGCATCTTTGACTGGCGTTTCGAAAGGAATGTGTTGCTGATGAGACAGCGGGTGATATGGGTTGCCACTGATACGCAAGATCTCGTCATTGCGGTTATCAATGCGTACACGCAATCCGCACAGTGACCAGCAACCAAAACACATCGATGGTGCAACACGCTGGTTTGGATTTGGGATCAGATTACCTTGGTTATTGACGGCGTATTCTGGTTCGAGGGAATTGCCGTGGTGAATATCGCGGGTCTTTTGCCCAGCAGTGCCTTCCAGCGCACCTTCTACCATGTGCTTGGTTGTGGTGGCGTAACCTGCAGCAAATGCGCCAAGCCCACCGACTGCAAGGCCTGATTTCAAAAACTGACGGCGTTTGTTATCCATAATGAAATCCTCTTTGATTAGCGTTCAGTTAAGGTGAGTGATGATGCGTTTGCTTCGATATCTTGTTTTGGCTGAACCAGCTCTGAGCCGAGCAGTGCCAGAGCAAGCCATAATCCGAGCATGCCGATAATGCCTATCCAGCCATTTCCATCCATAGTGAGTTGGTATGGATACAGCCCTGCATCGAACTTGGCGATGGTTTGCACTTCCATGATGGTGAACCAGCGAATCAGCCATGCACTTGCCAGTGCGGCAGCAGACACAAAACCGAGCCCTATGACGTGACGAAATCTGGCTGATGTGGACTTTTGGGTATCGCGCAAGAAGATGAAAGCGAGCAAAACACAACCTAAAACGACAAAAGTGAGCAGGGCAATGTTGTGCATCCATTGTTCGCTAGAATAGAGCGAAAATGCGGAATTGTTGGATGCCCAAATCGGTAGCAGTATCAGCGTTAATACACCGCTGGTAACCACTGATTTTTTCAGTAAATTAGTATCGCCAGATGTCAGCGTCTTTGACTGACTAGGCAGCAGTAACCAAATCAGCAGAGAAAATCCGACAGCGCCCATAAATGCAGTGACAAACCAAAGAATTGGTGACGCGGGTTGGTGCCATAAAGAGCGCGATTTAACGACTGCAATTTCAGCTCCAGTATAAAGGGCGATGGTTAAGCCTGATAACACGGTGATTGCAGATATTGTGAGCATCACTTTGTGAGAAATTGTCCACTCACCGAGCGATAACTTAGATAACAGAGGTAGTACTTTTCCCGGTTGATTTCGCAGTGCGATAAGATCCTGACGCAGATACAGCCATGCTGTCGCAACCGCCAGCGTAGAAAAAACAGGCAGGAACAGCGAGCCTAGAGACATCCATGACCACGGAGTGATGTGTGCGTAAAAATGCCATGCGCGTCCCGGTTGGTGTAAATCACCAGTTAACGCTAATGGTCCCACGATGGCGCCGATGGCCAGCGTCAGCACAAGCGCAGCGCGCAGTCTGTGGCTGGTGTGTTTTTCAAATAATAGGGCGATTAGGAATAAAATAGCAGCCGCATAAGCCGAACCGATGTAGAAGAAATACTGTACCGCCCACGGGAGCCAAGCCATCGCTTGAGGTTGGACTAACACTTCGGTGATGTTCATGCGTGCTCTCCTTGTGGGTCGTAAATAGCTGGCTGCCCGTCGATATGGCTGGTAAAGCGTTCATCCATGCCGATGTAAAACACGTGTGGCTTGGTCTCTTCGTTGGGTTTTAGCACTTTGATGTCGTCTTGGTGCTTCGCAATTAAGCGGCGGACTTCGCTTGATGGATCATTCAAATCACCAATTACACGTGCACCGCCAACACAGGTTTCCACGCAGGCAGGCAATAGACCTTGTTCTAGACGGTGAGCACAGAAGGTACATTTATCTGCGGTGAGGGTGTCTTCATTGATAAAGCGAGCATCGTAAGGGCAAGCTTGTACGCAGTACGCGCAGGCGACGCAGCGGCTGTTATCCACCATGACAATGCCATCTTTGCGCTGAAAGGTTGCTTGAACCGGACACACTGCCACGCAAGGTGGGTTGTCGCAGTGGTTACACAGGCGCGGTAGCATAAAGGCTTTTGCTTCTCGCGTGGCTGTAGAGCCATCATCTAACGTAACTTCGTATTGCTTTACGGTGGTTCGGAACTGACCGATTGGCGCTTGGTTCTCGATGCTGCAACCCACAGTGCAAGCCTGGCATCCGACACATTTACGCAAATCTATCACCATGGCATAACGCTTCCCGACTTGTCCTTTTCGGTCAGCGGACTGGTTATTTCGAATAATGTTTCCCGCAGTTGCCGTGCCAATGCCAGCGACTGGAATTAACGCGGCTCCGGCTGTGACCGCGCTGAGAAAGCGACGTTTGGTGGAATCCATAACTCACCTGCTTTTTTTGTTGTATTTGAATTGACTGATTCCATTGTGAGAAATGCACTGCGAGGCTTATATTGTGGATTTCCACATACCCAGATCAAACTTGATCTAAAACAAATGTGGTTTACCAAGGGTAGCTGTTATTCTTGCTCCATTACTTTCGAAGGAACGATTCTACTCATCATGAACAAAACGCCACGGTTGCTTCAGTTTTGGGTTCTTTGCTTAGTTGCCTTTGCATCTTTGGCTCAGGGCGCAGTTTCTGAACAAGCAGATCTGCAAGGAATGCAAGAGCAAAAAGCAGAGCAGCCACAGGCCAAGCAAAAAGTCGAAGTGGGCGTGTTAGCGATACGCGGCCATCTTTATGCTGAGCAGAGATGGCAACCGACCATTGATTGGCTCAATCAGCAAATTTCCGATGTGCATTTTGTCCTTCATCCCCTTAACTTGGATGAAATGGGCGAAGCGGTGAAGTTTCAGACCATGGATTTCATCTTAACCAACCCAGGTCAGGCAGTGCGGTTGGGCAGGCAATACGCGCTGTCGTGGATGGCAACGCTAACCAGCAGAGCACCACAAAACTCGAATTACGGCATTGGTTCGGCGCTTGTGGTTCGAGCCAATTCAAGTTATCAAACGGTGCAAGATGTCTCAGGACGTCCTGTTGCGGCGGTATCAGAAAAAGCGTTTGGTGGTTATCTAACGATGCGCTATCAAATAGTCAAAATGGGGCTTAATCCAAACGATTTCTTTTCTGATGTCCGCTATCTTGGTTTTCCTATTGATGCCAACCTGTATCAATTACGTGATGGCAATGTGGAAGCGGCCGTTGTCCCTGCTTGTTTATTGGAACAGATGCTAAGTGAAGGGCTTTTACAACCGAGTAATTACCGAGTTTTAAATCAACAGCCGAACGAGCGCTCGTTATGCGCTGTTTCCACACCGCTTTATCCTAACTGGTCATTTGCCAAAACAGAGCGCGGCTCAGCTCAGATCGCCAAACAGATTGCGCAAGTATTGTTAGCGATGCCACCTGAACACCCTGCGGTTATTGCGGCAGGCGCGTCAGGTTGGACGTCCCCCGTCAGCTTGCTGAGCATCGACAAACTTTATCAGGCGTTGGATCTCCATCCGTTGCAACAACCTTGGTGGAGTGAGGCTCTACGCTGGCTGCGTAGTCATCAAGAATGGGCATGGGCGCTGTTCATGTTTGTGATTGTGTTGAACGCGTACCACTTTTGGCTTGAGTATCGATTTAGCAAGAGTAAGCAAGCGTTGGAGCAGACATCGTTACGATTAAAAGAGAAAAGTGAACAGTTAGAACATTCACAAAGGGTCGCGATTGTCGGAGAAATCGGCACTAGTCTTGCTCATGAACTCAATCAGCCACTGGCAGCCATTCGCAACTATAGTGAAGGCGGTTTACTTCGCTTGGCCAAAAAGCGCCCTCATGAAGATATTGTCCCTGTACTTGAGAAAATACAGGGCCAAGTTGAAAGAGCCGATGCAATTATTCAGCGATTAAGAACGTTGATTCGTAAGCGCAGTGTCGACAAAACGTCGTGCGATCTTCAAGTACTCATTGATGACACGATTGAGTTACTCCATTTTCGAATGCAGAAGCAAAACATTTCTATTGTGGCCAGTACAGAAGGGAACATTCGTCCATTACTTGTCGATGCAGTTGGCGTACAACAGGTTTTAGTTAATGTGATCAGCAACGCGATTGATGCGTGTACTTTGTTCCAAGAGAAATATCACTCATCAGGTTATCAAGGTAAAATTGCCCTGCATTGCGATTACCAAATCAGTCAACTCTCTATTCGAGTGTTAGACAATGGTACAGGGTTGCAGCAAGAGAATCCGACTCAAGCGTTTGTGAGTAGCAAAGAAGAAGGGCTTGGGCTGGGGTTAGCCATTTGTCGCGATGTGATGGAAATGCATGGTGGCGAGTTTGTCATCAGCTCGATAGCACCACATGGTTGTTTGGTTGAGCTTGTGTTTCCATATCAAAACTAATCTGAACTAGGCATAGGAGCACTCAATGAGCAGCGGTGAAAAGCAGCTACCTGTTTTTGTAGTCGATGATGATGAATCGGTGCGTGACTCGCTCGCTTTTATGTTGGAAGAGCATGACTTCAACGTGACGACTTTTGCTGATGGGCAATCTTTTCTCGATAAAGTGAACATTCATCAGGCCGGATGCGTGATCCTTGATAGTCGAATGCCCAACCTTCGTGGTCAGCAAGTGCACCAAATTTTAAATCAAGCCAACAGCCCGTTGGCCGTTATTTATCTGACAGGGCATGGTGATGTCCCGATGGCGGTCGATGCATTACAAGCTGGGGCGGTCAATTTCTTCCAAAAACCAGTCAAAGGCGATGAACTGGCACGAGCTATTTTGCAGGGACAGGCGCAGTCTGCCACAAACCTCGATATGGCAGTAGCTAAATCGGCTTATGAATCGCTCACACCTAGAGAAAAAGACATTTTACGTTTGATCATTGAAGGAAAGCGCAACATTCGTATTGCTGACGAACTTTGCATAGCAATGCGAACGGTTGAAGTACACCGAGCTAATCTATTGAAGAAGTTCTCGGCAAAAACCGTTGCAGAGTTGGCATATATTTATGGCAAGCTAGATTAAAGCTTACCGAGTGAAGCCTCTTAAGGCTATTTAGAGGATACAACTTGAGCTTTATGACGACTCGCGTATTATCTTCTTCGTTCTTACTTTATCTGAATTCTTATGAGTTTGTTGACTAAACGACATCACACGCCACATAAGCGGGCAAAATGGCTACTAGCGATTATTGGCTGGGTGGTGGTTGTGTGTCTGATGCAAAATTCAGGTTTTGCATCGTCATGCTCTATGAAATATGAGACGGAATCGCCCGCGGTTTCATTTGCTGATGAGCGTTCGAGCGTCAAGTCGATTGATACTAAAGAAACCAGCAAGTGCGAATTGTCTGAAAAGTTAATTCAGTTTTCTCAACATCAACTCGATGTATTTATTGTTGTTCTGTTTGTCGGTCTTTTTGCTTCGGCAATTTGGTTGTGCAGTGCCTATATTGGTGCGCAACATTGGACGGAACCGATAGGCCGTAAGTATCGAGTCCATCTGACTTTCTGTGTGTTCCGAGAATAAAAGCGTGCTTTCTGACCACTAGCGTCAGTTATTTAGCACCTTTGTCTTTTAACTAGGAATCACTATGAATCAAATTACTAAACTGACTCAGTTTGCGTTCATGTTTTTTATGACGCTTGCTTTGAGTTTGCTCTCTCTGAGTATTTCAGCTCAAACTACTGATACAGGTTGGCTAACCAACCCACAACATCCTCCAGTGCAAACGCGCTTTGTGCTCACTGGTCAACAAGATCCGCAAGCCAAAACACTTACAGGTTATTTGGATGTCAAGTTAACCGGAGACTGGAAAACTTACTGGCGTTCACCTGGTGAGGGCGGCGTAGCACCATCTATTGATTGGCAAAATTCACAAAATTTATCCAAAGTGGATTGGCAATGGCCGCACCCACAAAAATTCGAACTATTAGGTATCGAGACTCTTGGGTATAAAGGCGATACTTTGTTCCCCATGACGCTGCACGTCGAAGACATGTCCAGACCTGTCACGATTGATGCGGTACTGACACTTTCTTCTTGTACGACGATTTGTGTGCTGACCGACTATCAAATTCAATTGACGTTCTTGCCTTCTGATCTAACAGTCGATGAAGGCGTGATGTTCAGTTACGCTCAAGCAGTGAGTAACGTGCCGCAGCCATCGCCGTTTATTGATGTTACTCAGGCGAGTTGGGATGCGAACCAATCGAAACTACAAATCAAGCTACAGAACAGTCAGGGTTGGCAACAACCACAAGTGCTGGTGGATGGTGTCGATGAAGCAACGCGAGACTATAGCTTCAAGCTTGAAGGAATGCATCAAGAAGGAAACATCGTCACCGCGAGCTATATCGTTGATACTTGGCTGGGCGATGTGGAGTTAGATGGTCAGTCGCTGTTTGTGACCATCAAAGACACCAATTTACTAGCAGAAGAAACCACTCAAGCAACTGCTGAGGCAATAGTTGAACCGTTGCCGAGCACGTCTCTAACGAGTGTTTTTCTATTCGCGTTGCTCGGCGGTTTAATTCTTAACATTATGCCTTGCGTTCTTCCGGTTTTGGGGATGAAGCTAAGTAGTATTGTTGCCGCTCAAGGTATCGAGCGTCGTCAAATTCGCGCTCAGTTTGTTGCCTCGTCACTTGGTATATTAACGTCGTTCTGGATTCTCGCTAATTTTATTTTGGTGCTTAAGCTAACAGGTAATGCCATTGGCTGGGGCGTGCAATTTCAAAGCCCTTGGTTCTTAGGTTTGATGGTGTTGGTCACCACTTTGTTTGGGGCCAATATGCTGGGGCTGTTTGAAGTCCGTCTATCATCGGGTACCAATACATGGCTGGCCTCGAAAGGTGATAACTCCCTAGTTGGTCACTATGTTCAAGGTATGTTTGCCACATTGCTTGCGACGCCTTGCTCCGCGCCTTTTCTAGGAACGGCCGTGGCGTTTGCCTTGGGTGCCGATGTGGTTACGCTGTTTGCTATTTTCACCGCCTTAGCGTTGGGGATGGCGTTGCCTTGGATTATGGTGGCAATTTTCCCAAGTATTGCGCTTAAATTGCCGAAGCCGGGTCAGTGGATGAACGTGGTCAAAAACGTATTTGGTGTGATGATGTTGGCCACCAGCGTTTGGCTACTGTCTTTGATGGCCAATCACCTCCCAGTGTTTTGGGTCATTTTCGCCGGTTTAGTCGCGTTTATTGTTCTGATGATTCGCGTTAAACGTGTTCATGGCGATAAAGCACTCGTGCTATCCGGCTCTGCATCGCTTATCTTAATTGCTGGTGGCCTGTTACTTGGTAGTGTCACTGCCGACCAATGGGCGACACCGCTTCCTGAGGACTTAGCGTGGCAGAAGCTTTCTAACTCGGCGATTGAAGATCACGTCAATAATGGGCGAGTGGTGTTTGTGGATGTCACTGCGGATTGGTGTGTCACGTGTAAAGCGAACAAGATCGGTGTGCTCTGGCAAGATCCTGTCTACTCATTGCTGCAAAGCCCTAATGTAGCGACGTTAAAAGGGGATTGGACACATCCGGACGGCTCGGTAACTGACTTTTTACGAGCTCATGGGCGTTACGGTGTGCCGTTTAACATCGTCTATGGCCCGGCAGCGCGACAAGGTATCCCGTTACCTGTGATTCTGACTGATGATGTTGTTTTAAGCGCGGTGAAACAAGCGAGTGGAGGATCCATTCAATGAGTTCGACAAAGCAGCGTAGAACATTCCGATATTGGCTCGTTCAAATCGTACAGATGGTGCTCATTGTCACCGTCATTTCCATCGCGATGGATTGGTATCGCACCAAAGATATTCCTAAACAGGAGGCACCACCATTGAGCTCCGTATTGAGCGATGGTGAATATTTCGATGCAATCGCGCAAAGTTATGAACAACCTGTCGTTGTTTATTTTTGGGCGACTTGGTGTCCCGCTTGTAAATTTGTAAGCCCAAGCGTGAGCTGGCTGAGTGATGACTACACCGTAGTTGGCGTTTCTGGCTCGTCGGGACCGAATGAGCGTGTGGCGCAGTTTATGAGGGCAAAAGAATATCGTTTCGAAAACATAAACGATCCTTCAAGCGATATTATGCGCGAATGGAAAATTAGCGTGACCCCAACCATTTATGTTTTAAGAAATGGTGAAATTTCCTCCGTCACAACTGGCGTTACTACTCCGATAGGAATATTAACGAGAATTTGGTTAGCTCGATAACGCAATAAAAATCCGATATTCAAAATATAGAGTATCGGATTTTTTTGTTGTCCTAAACAACCAGTCGGTCACATTCCATAAAGGACTAGTTAACCAATAAGTGTCTAGATGCTTATTGCGTGTTACATTCGAGCATCGTTCTGGTTATCAGGAGGAAACGATGAACGTAGCAAAAATGTATGATGATGTGTCGGATCGCTATCAAAAGTTGGTGGATGGCAGTCACTACGTCGGTCCACGTTGGATTTCTGAGAAGTTAAAAACCTTTCCCATCGAGCAAGGCTCGGTTCTCGACCTAGCCTGTGCGACTGGCAGTATCGGCCATGTCGTAAAAAGTCACTATCCAGAACTCGCCATCCATGGCTTAGACATCTCGTCCAAAATGGTTAATAAAGCGCGCCAAACTAACCTCTATCACAGCGTCGCGGTTCATAACCTCGATGAGCCATTTTCCCCTTTGTTTGAGCAAACCTTCGACCTTATCACCGCACTTGGTTTTACTGAGTTTCTAGCAGAGCCTCAACAACTTTTGGAGTGTATTTCGCATAAGCTAACTGCGAATGGACGATGTTTTATCAGCTTTCAATACCACGATCCGGATGGACAAGATTTGCCTCGAAATACTTATAGTGGATCGGTCGTGCATAAGGCATATACCGAAAGTGAAGTTGAGCAACTCTGTCAGCAAGCGGGGTTGGAAGTGGTTTCACTAGAAAACGTGATTGGTTACGTATCTGGTGTTGGTTATGTGTGTCGATACTTGATGCTAGAGCTGAAAAAGTCACACCGCTGAAATAAGTAACAAACAAGGATTGTTTTTGAAAACACAAGATTTAACCGAGTTCGGGTCTGGAATTGAATACGATGCTCAATACGACCAGCATTACCATCACGACATTGCTTTCATCACAAGGTTAATAGAAGAAACCAATGCTCGAAGTGTATTGGATGTTTGTTGTGGTTCCGGTATTGTCACGATTCCAGTCTCTGAGCAACTCAACGAAGCCATTGGCATTGATATTTCTGAAGGGATGCTCAAACACGCAAAGGACAAAGCCAAAAGCAGGAGTAACTTGCGTTTTCTTCATCTCGACGCAACCCAGTTTTCGTTAGGTAAGAAGTTTGACCTAGCCATAATGACAGGGAATGCATTCCAAGCCTTTTTAAGTGACGAGATGCTAGCAGGTGCACTGAGCTCAATATCAAGACACCTCGAAAAAGGTGGGCGATTTGTTTTCGATACGCGGTTACCAACGCCAGAAAATCTAGAATTGGATCATGAGATGGCGCTGTGGCAAACCTATGTTTCTCCAACCTATGGTGAAGTGAATTATTTCGGTATGAAGGCCGAGTATGACTTGCAAACGTCCATCATGTATTTGAACAAAGAGCGCCATTTTGAAAGTGGAACGATTGAGCATTCCAGCATTGATTTAAAATATCGTCCGCTAGAAGACATAGAGGGTTTCCTTGAACAAGCGGGATTCAGAATCATAGAGAAGTACCAATCTTGGTCAGCGCAAGTATTTGAGGCGAATGCCAACTCGCTTGTCTGTGTGGCTGAGAAAATATAAATCAATGTTGAGGGATACAATGCAAGGATTTCGAATTACTATGTCGTTAGATGACATGGATTTAGACGTTATCTACCAGTTCATTTCAAACAGTTATTGGGGAAAGGGTATTCCAAGAGAACGCTTTGAGAAGTCATTGCGCCATTCGTTCTGTTTCGCGGTTTTGGATGATGAAAATCAACTCGTTGCTTTTGCTCGGTTAATTACCGATCGTACCACGTTTGCGTACCTTGCCGATGTGTTTGTTGTGGAGGTACACCGTGGTAAAGGCATCAGTAAGTTGTTGATATCAGAAATTGTTGCTCATCCAGAACTACAAGGCTTACGCCGTATGATGCTTGCAACCCGCGATGCTCATGGGTTGTACGAACAGTTTGGGTTCACTCCTATTGCTCCAGTAGAAAACTTCATGCAAATCTGGAAACCGAATGTTTATCAGAGCTAAATCATGATGAGAGTTGAATCTCAACAAGTGGCAATCAGATACCTCAAAACAACAGACGCTGCTCCCCTGTTTGAAAACTATTTAGGCGATGAGAAAGCATGCCGCTTCCTCAATCGCCAAGTCCACCAAAATGTTAATCAAACCCTTGAAGCTATCGAAAGATGGCGTGCTCAATATGATCAAAAGTCTCCCAATCTATTAGTCTTCGCTATTGAAGAACTCACTTCTCAAACTCCTGTTGGTTGTCTGGTGCTGATACCTGAGCAAGACAGCAGTGAAATCCATTTTGGTATTTCTGCTCGCTATCGGGGAAAAGGCTATGCAACCCAAGCCTGCAAACTTGGCGTTGTCTACCTGCAAAGCTTGGGTATAACGCGCATTCGCACCGCCCCGCATATTGGCAACCACGCGAGTATCCGTGTGTTGGAGAAATGCGGCTTTATCAGCCAAGGCATTTTAAAAGCGCATGCAGTTTTTCCTGCTCTAGGACGTGAGGCGCAAGACTGTATGGATATGCGATTGGAGGATATCGAACAGCGCCATTTTGCACATTGTTCAGAATTAAATTGATAGCGGTTGAAACGAGCGGTTACAGAGCTTGTCAGTAGCCATCGTAGACAGCGCCTTTGCTGAATGATTCCTCGAGATTTTTTTAGTCTTTGATTGTCAGAGGCGACTGACAAAACCATACCAACTGTGACAACCATACCGCTATTAAAGCAGGATATTATTCCTTCAACTTTGTGTTTTAGGAGTAGTCATTAGACTACCCAATAATTGTTGGAATAAATAATGACGAAACGTTGGCTTGTCTCCGCTGTGAGCATTGCGCTGCTCGGCGGTGGTACGTATTTCTATCTCCAATCTGCCGCTCAACCAGAATTGCTGCCTACATTGATTGTGGAAAAAGGCACGATTGAAAAACAAGCGGTGGCTGTTGGTAAAATTGTCCCTGCACACTCCGTGTCTATCAAGTCACAAATCGACGGTATCGTCGGTGAAATTTATGCGAAAGTTGGTGAAAAGGTGAAGCAAGGCCAGCCGCTGATCAAAGTGCGTCCAAACCCAACCCCCCAAGCATTAACGGATGCATCGGCAGAACTCATGCGTAGTGAAGCCGATCTGGAATCCGCCAAACAAAAACTGTCCAACTTAGAAAGCTTGGTCAAGCAGGACATTATTCCAAGTAACTACGACGAATACGTAAGTGCGCGCTCGGCAGTCAAATCTGCGCAAGCGGACGTATTGCAAAAGCGCCAGAATCTCGAACTCATCCGCAGTGGTGAGGCGTCTATCGGTGATGCGCGTTTAACGTCGACGATCTACGCGCCAATTGATGGCACGGTACTCAACCAGAAAGTTGAGGTCGGAGAGCCGATCATCTCGACTCAATCAAGCCAAGCCGCGACTGAAATGATGTCATTGGCCGACATGAACAGTCTGATTTTTAAAGGTAGCGTCAGTGAGCATGATGCTGCGCAGTTGTCTCCGGGAATGCCCGTTATGTTGACGGTTGCGCCTTATCCTGATGTGGCGATTTCTGGTGTGCTAACCAAAGTGGCGATTCAATCTGAGAACCTTAACTCACCAGAAGGCAACGCTTCGGCTAAAAGTTTTGATAACGGTTTTGAGGTTGAAGTGGGAGAACTCAAGATCCCACAAGATGTGTTGCTTCGTTCTGGTTTTTCATCGACGGCTCAAATCATTCTGAAGACTTCTGAAAACGTGCTCACGCTACCGGAGCGCGCTCTGCAATTTGATGGTGACGCACCGAATGTTCTGATCCCCGACAGCTCAGAACAAGGGTTTCATAAACAACCTGTGAAACTCGGTCTGTCAGATGGCATCAATGTCGAAGTGCTTGACGGCGTGGAGCTTGATGAAGAGGTTATCGACAACAGTATGATGGGAGCGGCGCATGGTTAAGCTGCAACGATCAACAATCGCCTTTGCATTGTTGGCTGCCACGCTCAGTTTGCCGACCTACGCAATTTCTATTGAACAAGCTTGGCAACAAGCAAAGCAGAACGATCCAAATTACGAAAAAGCGAAAATCGGCGTCCAGCTTGGCGAGGTTGGCGTACAGAGTAGCCGCAGTGCGTTATTGCCGGGTTTAAGTGCCAGTGCGTCAGCGGATTGGAATGAGTCCTCAAGCCATTCCAACAGTTACGGCGCTACCTTATCTCAAACTATTTGGGATAGCAGTTTGTGGTCGGAACTGGATCAAGCGAATGCCAATTATCTCAAAGCACAGTTAGAGCTATCTCAATCGCATAACGAGCTTGCGCAGACGTTGCTCACCGCTTACCTAGATGTGGCAAGCGCACAGGGCGACCTCAAATTGGCGCAGTCCAAGCTGGAGGAGGGGAAGGAACTTCTCAACATCATCGAGAAACGCTATCGAGCAGGCAAAGTGAAGTCGGTTGATGTTGAAGAGATGCGAGCGAATCAAGTCTCTGAGCAAGCAAGTATCCTCAATGCAAAAGCCGATCTCGAAGTGAAAAAAGCAGAGCTTGCGGCGTTAATCAATCAAATGCCGGAGAGTGTCGACCAAATTCGAACGGATTCTTTGATTCAGCCGCCGATGCTGGTGGACTCTCAGGAGCAATGGCTAAAACTGGCGAAAGACAGCAGTCCAGAGCTGTTGGTGGCGGCGCAGATGGTGAAAGCGAGCGAGTTCGCGAAAGATTCAGCTAAAGGTGGATACTACCCGACCGTCAAAGGCAGTGTGGGCTACAGCGATGGTGACAATCGTTCAAACGGCGAGTTTAACGCTGGGATTAGTTTGAGTTTGCCGATTGACCTCAATGGTGCAGTGCGAGCGAAAGTGGACGAAGCATCGTTGAACATTTTAAGCGCCAAGCAAGATATGCATAGAGTGGAAATTGATATTCAGAAACGAGTTATTCAGCAGTTTACGCAGGTCGATATCAACTGGAATCAAGTTTTGATAGCGAACGAGCTGGTTGAGTCGCGCGCCAGAGTGTTGCAAAGCAAAGAGAAACTTTACGACGCTGGCCTGCTTGAAGTGTCGGAAGTTATCAGCGCACACAACAGCTTGTTTGAGGCGAAAAACAGTCTGCAAACCAACTTGTACAGCTACTGGCGTAAGAGAATCGGCTTACTGCAAACCGCAGGGAAACTCGATGACGATACCATGGCGTTGATCTCTCGGGCTTTTCATTCATGAGCAGCCTATTGCAACAAACTTGGCAAACGTTGATGGCGCACCGCATGAAGAGCGTTCTAGCCATTATCGCGATTGCTTGGGGCGTGATCTCTGTGGTGGTGTTAATCGCACTTGGCGAAGGCTTTTATCGCCATCAGACTCAGTCGTTTTCATTTATGATCAACAATGTGCAAGTGGTGTTTCCGTCGAGTACCAGTAAACCGTGGCAAGGGTTACCTTCAAGGCGACAAATTGATATTCCACAAGAAAAAGTCGACATGATCAAACAGTCAGGCTTTGTGCAACAGGCGTCGAGCGTTTACGCCAAATGGGATGCGAATATCACCAATCTCAAAGGACAGAATTTATCGAGTACGGTCAGCGGTATTGATACGTCTTACTTTCCTTTAATGCAACGCAAGCTGCAATCCGGTTCGAGAAACCTGTCACCAAGTGATATGGACAACCACACTCGCGTGGCAGTGTTAGGCGATCAAATTGCGCAAATGGGCGGAATCCAAATCGGGGATAGGCTCAAAGTCAACGGCATTCCGTTTTTGGTGATTGGGATAACCGTTGGTGAGGACACTGGCATTTCATTCGGCGATAGCCGCACGGTTTTCATTCCTCAAACAACGTACCGCGATTTGTGGGATGCGAAACCTTGGATGGTATTGATGAAGCCGAGAGAAGGGATGGATGCATCGTCATTTCGACAAAATATTGTGAACTTTTTCGCCAAGCAGCTTCATTTTGACCCAAGTGATAAAGATGCGGTCGAAGTACCCGATTTTAGTGAAGGTGCGGCGGTCATCAGTGGAATTTTGCGTGGCATTCAGATTTTTCTCGGAGCGAGCGGTGCGATGACCATGGCGGTCGGTGCGCTTGGTGTTGCCAACATCATGTTTTTATCCGTCACTGAGCGCACGCGTGAAATCGGTGTGCGTTTGGCGATCGGGGCGACTCAAAAATCCATACTCAGTCAGTTTATTCTTGAGGGGCTTATTTTGGTAGCTGTGGGCACGGCATTAGGTCTGATGTTTTCGTATGCCGTGGTATCTGTCCTAAGCAGCATGGGATTACCGGAATGGATTGGTTTGCCTGTGACCACGCCAGATTCCATTGCTTGGTCTTTACTTGTGACGCTTATCTTGGCATTGATGGCATCGTATTTCCCAGCAAGGCGAGCATCACGTCTCACGCCAGTCATTGCTTTGAGTGCGAGGGCTTAGCCATGTTGTTACCGATGAGACAAATTTTCCAAGAAATGGCCGCAGAAAAGCTGAGACTGGGTTTGACCATTCTAGCAGTAGCGTGGGCGACCCTTTGTATCGCTGCTATGTTGGCGGTAGGTGAGGGTATTCGTCAGGGCGTATTGAAAACCGCACAAAATGGTAACGGCAACTTGATTTATTTGACCGGAGGGATGGCCACCGTCGACCACGGTGCTTTTCACCAAGGTAAGTTTCTGACACTAAAAATGGACGATTCAGAGGTTGTTCGAGCGTTACCCGATGTAAAAAGCGTTGCGCCAACGGCGAAGTGGAAAGAGCGCATCACCGTTGGTGACAGAAGCTCGTGGCAAGAGCCGTTAGCGGTCACGAGCGAGTTTCAATCCATGACCAATTTGGTGCCGATGGCGGGGGGACGATGGTTAAACCCACTCGATCAAAAAGAGACGCGCAAAGTCGTTGTACTGGGTTATGAACTGGCAGCCGACTTATTCAACCCTAATGAGGACTTTAGTTGGTTTGCGACAGTCACATTGCAAGTCAACCCTGTGGGGAAAAAGGTAAAAATCGGCAATGAGGAGTTCACTGTTGTGGGCGTATTGGAGAAAAACAGCTCCCAAATAGAACTGGGGGATCTTATCAACTATTCTAGCTTTGTGCCGTTAGCGACGTGGAAGCGATTTCATGTCAACGGTGAAATTGGTGGCATCAATGTGCAGCCACAAGCGGATGTAGACCGAGAAGCCTTAGCAAAGACGATCAGGCAAGTGATTGCCCGTAAACACGGGGCAAGTGTCAGTGATGAACAGGTCGTCCAAGTCGATGATATGTTCCTTAAGCAAAAGAGTATGCAGCAGTTTCTGATAGGTTTGCAGAGTTTCCTTGGCATTATCGGCTTCGTGACGTTAGCTGTTGCTGGTGTTGGCATCGCCAATGTGATGTATGCCACCGTAAAGCGATCTACGCGTGATATCGGTGTGCGCATGGCAGTCGGTGCAACACCAACGGCTATTCGCATGCACTATTTAGTGCAGTCTTTATTGACAATGATGATGGGGGGGGCGTTTGGGTTAGCCGTTACGTACGCGCTGGTGTCTGCCATCAGTTCCATTCCTTTAGAGGGCAATGCTTTTTATGAACAACTAGGTAAACCTGTCCCTGAGTTGTCGTGGGTCGTTGTCGCGATTGTCATCCTCACCTTAGTGATCATTGGTGTGGCATCTGCATGGTTACCTGCAAACCGAGCCGCAAAAGTCAGCCCGTTGGAGGCGCTACAAAGTGAATAACAACAATAACTCTGGAAAGAACATGTCGAACAAGCCGCTTGTTGAGCTGACCAACATCTGTAAATACTACTCAAGCGGGGAGGCGGAAGTTCGCGCGCTAGACGGCGTTGACTTAACCATTAATCAAGGCGAGTTTCTTTCGATTCTTGGCCCGTCCGGTTCAGGCAAATCAACGTTGATGAACATGCTCGGCTGTTTAGACAAGCCCACCGATGGCAAGTACCAACTTGGCGGCCAAAACGTCGCAAGTTTAAGTGCGAATGAGCTGGCTGGCATTCGTAACCAAAAGATCGGATTTGTCTTCCAAAGCTTTAACTTATTGGAATACGCGACGGCGCTTGATAACGTGGCACTGCCGTTGGTTTACTCTGGTATCAAAGCCAAAGAACGTCGCCAGCGCGCAGCTAAATTGCTAGAGCAAGTCGGGCTAGGGGATCGTTTAGACCATAAACCAAACCAGCTTTCTGGTGGTCAAAAACAGAGGGTCGCGATTGCAAGAGCCTTGGTCAACGATCCGCAAATCATCTTAGCAGATGAACCAACGGGTGCATTGGATTCAAAATCCGGCGCAGAGATTGAAGCCTTGTTCAACCAACTCCACGCCGAAGGTAGAACGCTGATCATCGTGACGCACGATAACGCTCTGGCAGAGCGCACTAAACGCATCATCACCATCAAAGACGGCAAGGTGATTTCGGATAGGGTGCCGGTAAGTAGGGAGAAATGAGCTTTTCTTAATTGAGAACTGAGTTTTAAGGGAAATAGCGATACAGAGGCTATCTCCCTTTACTTTTATTCGCGATGTTCGTTTTGTCTCTCTTTTATCAAGTCATGCTTTTGTTCTTTAAGTAGAGTGATTGCGAGCTTAGTGTCCTCAATCAATTTACTGTTATCGTTGAGATCTTTGCTCTTCAAAGGCAAAACTAGATAATGAATGCTGCCATCTGCATTCTGTACTCCGGTAGCGATGATGACATCACCTTCAGACGCCGTACCAAAATACTCTGATACGACTTTGGTTTCGCTGACACCGTAGCTATCCAAATAGGATGACTCCGTATTGTCAAACAAGATAGGAACCCCTTGCTTAGCTAATGTTCGCAATTGTTTTTGCTTTTTCTCGTCGAATGGATAGTCGGTCGTACTGATGTAACTTACCTGTTCAGCTTCAATAAAATCGTACAGTTCATTGCTCAGTTCATTTAATGGGGCAGATATCCAAGGTGTAGCTGGAATGACGTCGGAAGTATCATCATTGCGACTTAGTGGTGTTGGAGCGGTAACAACCTCTTGAGCAGCATCGCTCTCAGGAGGCGTTACACTTATTGTCGCAGCGTCTTCTGTCTTGATTTGCTCATCAAGGCTTGCAACAGGTTCGGTCTGGGCATTCTTGTTATTTGAATTAATCAGAAATATGGCGAGTACTGCACCAAGTGCTAGCGCCGATCCAGTCAAGAGTTTTTTGTTACTTGTCATGTGTCATGTCTTACCGTTTATTTCATTAGTAAATACGGCGGCCACTTATTTATTCCGTGGCCGCAGGCTAATAAGTTAGTGGTAGAGATCGTCATTCCAAGAGATAGTTACGGCTCGGCTAGTCTCTGTCCATTGACTGCTATCACGATTTTTCTTCCAGGTATTTTCTGGAGTGGTATACCAGCTACACCAGTCGCGACCAAAGTAGTAATTGGTTTTTCGCCAACCAGCAACCAGCTTGACCTCTGATGTATCTAGGCCATCTTGAATGTCATTTTTTCTATATACGACGCCGACTTGTGGTTTAAAATCTGAACGCATAACGACAGGTAACTCATTGTAATCAATCAAATTACCCATGTCACAACTGGTCCAACGATACAATAACCAGTCTTTAGCTGGCGTATTATGGCGGATAGTCTTGTTTTCAATTAACCAATTAATGCTTTCGTTAGCTTGGTTAAAATCGGCAACCGTTTGAAACTCTGGCTGGTCGTACGTTACACGGTTGCTCCAGGAGATTCCCCCACTAATATTTGGAGAAGTAGAAGCACTAAATCCAAGGTTAAAATCTAGAGACTCACTGACAGATGCCGTTGCAATGGTGTTTTCGGGAGCATGGCTCATGTGGCGTAAAGGGGCGCCATTTAAATAGCTCAGTGCCAGCTTAAAAGCCGTTGGAACGGTGTAACGGTAATCTCCCCCAGTGGCAAAACCATAGATTTGTTCTTTGTTTGGAACATTAGTCATGTCGAAGCCAGAACCGCCATTTAGGATCAACTTGGCTTCTTTAGCGCCATTTGGTAGCAAAGATTGGTTCCAGACATTTTCTAAAGAATAAATTAAGCGGATTTTTTTCGAGCGTGCATCACCATCATCAAGCTGAAGCAACGTCGAAGTGTAAGATTTCAATGTATCTTCAGCATGTGCTGGTGCTAAAGAACCAAGTAAAGCGAGTGCGATAATACTCGCGGAAAGATGCTGTTTTTCCATTATTGTTTCCTATTAGTCAGCCCATAAAGACTTTTGTTTTAAACTATCTTGATGGGCACTTTATAATTATGGACAGGTTATAAATTCAAGCTCAATAAATGAGCGGTGAAATAGTGCATCTTGTTTTTTATTAAAAAAAGAAAAAGGATAGATTCGTGGGATTAATGTCTCATAGTTTTTAAATTTACCTCTCAACTATAATAAATAAGAATTTGGTTATTAAGTCTTGCCTTTTTAAGTTATTGCTTAATTTTAACTTTCTAATGTTATATTGAGCTTTTTTATTGATAAAAGTGAATTTTATAAATGTTAGCCATGTTATTTTTAGGGTTTTTGTTATACCAAACTAAGTAAAGTATCGTTATGTGGTTATCTCGGGTTTATGAGTTCAATTCAAATTAAAACAGTGGTTTATGTTTTTTGTTATTATTTTTTTAGAGCTTAATGTAATAGTTGAGTGATAAAGTCCGTCAATGAAGTTGTCATGTTCGTGTATGAAGTTATATGTGCTTTTACAGCAGGAAATTAAACTTTACGTTTAAGATGATAAAGATAGAAAAAGAAATAAATAAGATAATTAAATAATCATGTTTCGAGAATATAAAATGTAACGTACTTCTAATTAAACGAATGCTTGAATAAACGATGGGATGTGAAACGTGCTATTTAAGTTACGCTGTCCTATATTCTAGTTGGCGTCTTGTTTATACAATGCGTTTTCTCGGCTTAAACTGGTTTACGTACTGCTAATCTCTTATCCGTTTCTTAATTACACATATTGGCAATATGCTCGCCAAGTTACGTGTATTGGTGTCAATGAAAAACAGTATCTACGATAGCTCTCTCAGGGTTGGAACTGCCACTATGAATTTCCTTCATGTTCAATGTGAAACAATACCAATATTACTCAACTCGTGAAGCAAGTATAAAAAAAGGACTGCTCTGGTGTTAGGCACTGCGACGGTCGTTTTTTGTACGAACCGTTCGTCGTAAGTGCTGTGCAACCTAACGATTGGGAAAACCAAAAAACAAAAAATGTCCCCATGCACAGAGTTAGGAAAAGTCTGCTTTATCTAAGGAAATAGGATACCAACTCACGATGAATAACGATTTCACATTTGCTATCAAAAGCATTCGCTTTGATGAGAATTACCAACCATCAGACAACACGCGAATCACTACCAACTTTGCTAATCTGGCTCGCGGAAACTACCGCCGAGAGAATCTGCGCAATGCGCTCCGAATGATCGATAATCGTTTTAATGCGTTGGCATATTGGGATAACGCGCAAGGTGACCGCTACTCAGTTGAACTTGAAATCATCTCTGTTGATATGGATATCCAAGGTAGTGGAGAAGCATTCCCATCGATTGAAGTGCTCAAAACTAACATTGTTGACCACAACACTAACGAGCGTATCGAAGGCATTGTGGGCAACAACTTCTCTTCATACGTGCGTGATTACGACTTTAGCGTTTTGCTGTTGGACCACAACAAAAACCAGCCACAGTTCAGTATCCCAGCGAACTTCGGTGATTTGCATGGCAAACTGTTCAAAGCTTTCGTTAATTCTGAGTCTTACAAACAGCATTTCAAAAAGCTGCCAGTGATTTGTCTGAGCGTATCGGACAACAAGGTATATCGACGCACCGAAAACCAACATCCTGTTTTGGGCTTTGAATATCAGCCGAACGAATCTTCGTTGACGGAGCAGTACTTCAAAAAGATGGGCTTACAGGTGCGCTACTTTATGCCGCCAAACAGTGTTGCACCATTGGCATTCTACTTCTTCGGTGACTTGTTGAACGATTATTCAAACCTAGAGCTTATCAGTACGATTAGCACGATGGAGACATTCCAGAAGATTTACCGACCTGAGATTTACAATGCCAACGCGGTTGCCGGTAATTGCTACCAGCCAAACTTAAAAAACCTAGACCACTCGCTAACTCAAATCGTTTACGACCGAGAAGAGCGCAGCCAACTGGCGATTGAACAAGGGAAATTTGCCGAGGAGCATTTCATCAAACCTTATCAATCTGTGCTTGAACAATGGTCTGCAAATTACGCGTAAAAGATAACGAGAATCTAGAAAGGAATGACGATGAAAACACTATTACCGACTTCAACGGCTGGCAGCTTACCGAAACCTTCTTGGCTGGCCGAACCAGAAAAACTTTGGTCACCGTGGAAACTGCAAGGTGAAGAACTGATTGATGGCAAACGCGATGCGCTACGTGTCGCTTTGCAAGAACAAGAACTGGCAGGCGTTGATATCGTCAGTGATGGCGAGCAAACTCGGCAACATTTTGTGACGACCTTTATTGAGCATTTAAGCGGCGTAGATTTTGAAAACCGTAAAACGGTGACCATTCGCAACCGTTATGAAGCAAGTGTTCCGACTGTGGTTGGTCCAGTAAGCCGCACAAAGCCCGTGTTTGTTGAAGATGCCAAGTTCTTGCGTCAGCAAACTAAGCAACCTATCAAATGGGCGCTGCCAGGCCCTATGACGATGATCGACACACTTTATGATGATCATTACGGTAGCCGTGAAAAGCTGGCTTGGGAATTTGCAAAGATCCTCAACCAAGAAGCGAAAGAGCTTGAAGCGGCGGGTGTCGACATTATTCAATTCGATGAACCTGCGTTCAATGTGTTCTTCGATGATGTGAACGAATGGGGTATTGCGTGTTTAGAGCGTGCGATTGAAGGGCTGAAATGTGAAACGGCGGTGCATATCTGCTATGGCTACGGCATCAAAGCGAACACAGATTGGAAGCAAACGCTAGGCACTGAATGGCGACAATATGAAGAAGTATTCCCTAAATTGCAGCAGTCAAATATCGATATTATCTCGCTTGAGTGTCATAACTCACGAGTGCCTATTGAGTTACTTGAGTTGATTCGCGGTAAGAAGGTGATGGTTGGTGCGATTGACGTCGCTACCAACGAAATTGAAACGCCAGAAGAAGTGGCGAACACACTGCGAGAGGCGTTGAAGTACGTTGATGCCGACAAGCTTTACCCATGTACCAACTGCGGTATGGCACCTTTGTCTCGTGAAGTATCGACCGCTAAGCTCAATGCGTTAAGTGCGGGTGCTGAGATCATTCGTAAAGAGTTGGTGGGTTGATATTAATACTTAGGCTCCGCACCATGAACTAAAGTTAGAGTCATTCCAGCGAGTTTAAACGAGGCTAGGAGTCTGATTACAACTCGCTGGGAAATAGCGATAGTCTACGAACCTCAAAGCACCCGGTGGGTAGCTCCTGAATCACGCTCGTCCCTCGCTGTTCAGGATGACGGATGTTGGGAGATATGTTACTCACATACCCAACTATTTGGCTTGTATTCAAATTTGGGTTATTCCAGCGAGTCTAGACGAGACTAGGAATCTGATTACAGCTCGCTAGGAAATGACGATAACTTTCGCACTTCAAAGCACTCGGTGGGTAGCTCCTGAATCACGCTCGTCCCTCGCTGTTCAGGATGACGGATGTTGGAAGATATATTGCTCGCCACAACCCTAGGTATTGGATCTGCTCCAAGAGAGGGTCATTCCAGCGAGTCTAGACGAGAATAGGAATCGGATTACAGCTCGCTAGGAAATAGCTATAACTTTCGCACTTCAAAGCACTCGGTGGGTAGCTCCTGAATCACCTCGTCCCTCGTTGTTCAGGGTGACGGATGTTGGAAGATATATTGCTCGCCACAACCCTAGTTATTAGAGCAGTTTCAAGATAGCGTCATTCCAGCGAGTTTAAACGAGACTAGGAATCGGGTTACAGCTCGCTAGGAAATGACGATAACTTTCGCACTTCAAAGCACTCGGTGGGTAGATCCTGAATCACGCTCGTCCCTCGCTGTTCAGGATGACGGTTGTTGAGATATACGTTACTCATGTACACAACTATTTGGTTTGTATCCAAAGTTGGGTCATTCCAGCGAGTCTAAACGAGACTAGGAATATACTAACAACTCACTGGAAAATGGCGATAACCTTAGAACTTCACAGCACTCGGTGGGTAGCTCCTGAATCACCTCGTCCCTCGTTGTTCAGGGTGACCGTTTTAAATAAAAATGCCGCTCACAGTAAAGTGATCGGCATACATTTCCCGTTTCCAGCCTCGGCCAGATTTAATTCAACTCCACGCTCTTAATCTCAGGATGCTTTAGCAACATCACACGAATCCAGTGATGCACCACCCACATCACCATCGCGGTGAGCAGAACCGCGACGAAAATCGAGCTGAAACGGTACAAGATCGAAAAGAACGCGTCTTTTTGTTCTGGCACCAATGAGGTCGTCAGCGGAACCGATAGGGCAGACATGGCAGAAAACGCGATAGCCGCTTTAATTTGCCCTTTGGTGAGCCACAAGCAGAATGGCCCCATTGCAATGGTAAAGGCGAGCCAAAAGAGTAGCCCATGCCCATACCAACTGCCCAATATCAGCTGAACAGCCATCCCTGCGATGCAGCCTAGTGCGGTGCCGATGATGCGAATTTTTGCCATGGCGAGCGAGCCCGCTAAAGTCATTGGGGTTAGGATGATCAAAATGGAAGCTTGTGCGGACAGCGAGTCATATAAGTCCGCTACTTGGAATACGATAAATGCCGCCATCGCCACTACCCAACCCATAGCAACTTGGCTGATGTAGTCAATATCGCTTTTTACTGGGGTCGACATCTCAATGTGCTCGGCGGGGGATTTTGGCTCCGGGAACAACCAATACGCGAATGCGCAAACAAAAATATTGCTGAACGCCATCACCCACATGTTGACGTTGAACTCTTCAATATCCATGAAGTTATAGCTGGCAAAATTCAACACAATTGAACCCACCAACAGCCCCATGTAACCAAACAAATAGGTTTTCTGGTTCATCATTGCAATGCACTTGAACAGCATCATGATTCCGACGGCAACGGTCATTAATGTTGGATGAAACTGCAAGTATTCCAGCAAAAATGTGGCTTGTATGGTTGTCCACACCGCAGAGAAAAACACGATCAATAAAGCCGAAATATTAAAGTTGTCCATTCTGCCCAATATAAACAGCGGCATCATGATGGCAAAAAATCCGTAAGACCAACCGAAGATCATGCTTAGCGCGAGCCCTAAAGAGCAGCCGAACCAAATTCGTAAGGTTTTCATTGTCGCCGCCTAGTAAATGAAGTGGAACCAGCTTGCGAGGTGAATCTGTGCTTGCGCCATCAACTGCCAGAAAATGCTGTTGTCTGGGTACAAAACAATGGTAGCGCGAGAGCCGACAAACAGTGCTGGTGGTAACTCTTCGCTGCTGGTTAGGTTCACTCGTGTACGCTGCGCATCACGTACCCAGCGGTTGTTCACTTCCACTTTGGTCAGTGCGCCATTAGGCGTTTGTTGTGCGGCTGCTACACCGTAATCGCGGCTAGCTAAATCAAAGTCGTACACCGAACCTGGGTTGGCATCAAATGTGACCAAGGCGTGGAAAGTCTTGTCTACGTTCGCGACGGACTTTTCACGAAAATCAGCGGCTACCCAGAGTGATCCTGTTGGTACAAACGTCAGCAATGGCATGTTGGTGTTTGCCATCGTGCCAACTTCTAGTTGCAGGTTGGTCACGACACCATCACTGGGAGCGAGTACCGCGGTATTTGCCAAATCAAGTTGCGCCTTTTCGATGCCGTTTTTGGCAATTCGAACGGCGGTGCTTTGACCTTTTTGATCGCCTAATTGCGCCTCAATGACTTTTAAGTTTTGTCGTTCCGCTTTAAGCGCTGCACGTGATACCTGATTTTGGGCAAAGGCATTATCGAGTGTCGATTGAGAGATGACTTTCTGCTTCGATAGTGTCAGTAAGCGGTTGTACTCGCGGTGTGCATTATCAAATGTCGCTTGTGCGCGGGCAATATTGGCAAGAGCGGCTTCGCGTTGAGAATACAGCGTTGCTTCTTTTTCATAAGCGGATTGCAGAGACAGCTCCGCCTGTTCAAGCGCTATCTTGTATTTACGATCATCAATCGTAAACAACACATCGCCTTTTTGAACGGACTGGTTATTCTCGATGAGAACGTCGGTCACTTTACCAGATACCTCGGGTGCGACTTGGACAACGTATCCTTGCACTCGTCCTTCGGTCGTTAAGGGGGCGTGGCGGTCAGCAATGATAATGTACAAAAATAGTACGATGAACAGGACAATCAAAGTTCGCATCCAGTGTTTGAATTTTTGGTCAGCCGTCATTACAAGTTCCGTTAAACATGTTGGATAGCGGATTATAGAGAAGTCACTCACAATTCAGTAGAATGATAATACGAACATAAATGACCTAAAAATAGGACAATGAACGTTAATTTTGATGATATTTACCTATTCACTCAGACGGTGGTTCACGGCGGTATAAGTGCAGCGGCAGAGGCGAATCAACTACAACGCTCAAAAGTGAGTCGTCGTCTGCAAGAATTAGAGAAATCGCTCGGGGTACAGCTTTTGATTCGCACAACACGCAGCATTGAGTTGACGGAGCACGGGAAACGCTTGTTTGAGTTGGTGGGGCAGCCTATTGACCATATTCAGCAAGGTTTAAATGCCATGCACGAATATCAACAAGAGCTGACGGGCAAGGTGCGTTTAGCCATTCCTTCCGCATTGATGAGCTCTGCCGCGTTTAACGCGATCATCACCGAGTACACAACGCGGTATCCGGAGATTTCGGTCGAGATTGAAAACCATCAAGAGAGTGTCGATCTCAAGCGTCAATCGTTTGATTTACAGCTTCTTCCGAGCGTGGTCAAAGTCACCGATGACAGCTATGTGCAGTTCAGTCTTTTGCCTTATCGTAGTCACTTTGTTGCGTCAAAAGCCTATCTAGAATCGCATCCGCCAGTAAAAACGGTGGAAGATCTTAAGCAGCATCGCCTTTTAACTAATCGTTACAATGCCGATTTGCTCGATTCAGATCTGCATGTGGCGTTGCGTTCGGATGACCTCAACTTGCTGCGCTCGATGGCGATAGCAGGAAACGGCATCGCGTTTATTCCTCAAATTCATTCCAAGCCTGCACTGAGAGACGGTTTGTTGGTCGAGGTGCTGCCTCAATTCGCGCATCCGAAGCAGCATCTTACTCTGATTTATCCCTCGGCCTTATTTCTGCCCAATAAAGTCAAAGCCTTGATTGAACTAATTCGAGAGAAATTTAAATAGTCAGTTCAAACCACTCTTACCTAAGGGCAAATGTGTGAGCGAAGGTCATCTTTCTAGGTTTTATTGCTCTAACATGAAAGGGTTCTGATACATTAACTTTTGCTCAACTTGTTGAGTATGGTTTGTGGTCGCACAAGATAGGAGATGGAAATGTTATCGAAAGGAAACACGGGCCTGATTGTGGTGGATGTTCAGGGCAAACTCGCTACATTAATGCATGAAAGCGACGCACTGATTGAAAATATCACGAAACTGGTAAAGGGCGCCAAAGCACTAGATTTGCCTATTCTGTGGCTAGAACAGAATCCAGAAAGGTTGGGCCCAACCGCGGAGCCGATTCGTGAAGTGCTTGAAAGCACGCATTTACCTATTACCAAGTACACGTTTGATGGTTGCAAAGAGGCGACGTTTAAGGTCGCGGTGGAGAACGCGAAAGTTGATACCTGGTTGGTTTGCGGTATTGAATCCCACATTTGCGTCTATCAAACCGCGGTTTCTCTGCGCCAGTCCGGTTATCGCGTTGAATTAGTCACGGATTGTGTCTCTTCCCGAACCGCTGCCAATAAAGCGCTCGCTCTTGCGAAGTTAACCGCTAACGGTGTGGTGCTCACTGGGTTAGAAATGTGCTTGTATGAAATGGTCGAAGATTGCCGAGCACCTGAATTCAAAGAAATTCTGGCGCTCATCAAATAGTGGAATCACTGTAATCAGCAACAACTTTATTTGAACACGCTATTCAAATTCTCGTTGATATCTTGGCAACATCGACTCGTTGCCAAGTAACCCGCCTTGGTGAATATAAATCACCGTTTTATCTGTGTTCTCTTCCAACCAAGGGGTGAGGCATTGCCACATATACGGGTCGTATAACAGGTCAAATTCGAGGTCGGTTTGCTCAAAGAGTGCTTTCCATGTGATGTAATCTTCTTCGTACAAGCGACCAAAATGGTGTTTGTTGCGCACGGTTAAAATGGTTGGGTGGCTGTTTTCACCGAGCTGGTTGAACTGCTCAGTTAAGTAATCTGCATCGCCTACGCAAGGGCAAGTTAGCACTTCTATGCCGTGTGGGCTTAAATGTTTATGAAGATATAAAGCGGTCGTGCCAGTGCCTGATGGCAGGGCGACGGTAAACTGTTCTTTACCTCTCAATCGCGTCCAATCAAGAATTTCTCGTGCTAACTGTTTGATGCCAGCTTCAGCGAGGTGGGAACGTCCACCCTCTGGAATAAGCAATGTCGACTCATCTAATCTTTGTACCTGGTGGACGTATTCACTAGGGTGGAGTTCGCTACCGATGTCTTGCATGGCGGTGATTTTCATACCCAAATCAAGCGCACCACGATAGTTGCCGATAGGGGAGTCTTTAAGCCAAGAAGGAATGTGTTGAACGTAGAATTCGAAGTTCCAGCCTTTGATTTGCGCCAGAGCGGCAAGCGAATACATCGCGTTGGATTGAGCAGAGCCATAACTGATGAGGGTTTTGATGTCGCTGTTCTGCGTTTCCATCAACGCCATAAACTTACGTGCCTTGTTCCCAGAAAAGTGAGAATGCAGCATGTCATCACGCTTAAGGAAAAACGTATGACCGTTGAAGTTGTGTTGAGTTATCGGGCTTTCAGAGAGTTTCATGCTACTGCTGACGTGTCCAACCACGCGACCTTGCCGTTAAAAAGGGCGCGTAGTGTAACGCCATTAAACCCAGATAAAAAGTCTGGGTTTCAGTACAACCATTTCGGTTATTCCTGATGCTCTGACGTAAGGTCAATCACCGCCTCACAACCACCTTCTGGATGTGTACCAATCTTAAATTGCCAGCCATAACGCTGGCATAAATCATCCACAATCATCAAACCCAATCCGTGCCCATCAGAATGTGGAATGGTCGAAAAGCCTTCGCCTTCATCACGTACCGAGATGGTGTTTTCCCCGATGCTGATATGAATTGATCCCGATGGTGTCGCGGCGATGCCGTTGCGAATCAGGTTGCCAAGAATAATGGTCAACACAGCATTGGTAGCGCGCGTTTTTGGGTTTCCGTCGATCTGTACATCAAAGCTGAGTGCTTTCTCATCCGCCTGAGCTTGGCTTTGGAAGATGATTTGGATGAGTTCTTCTTCGGTGATGCTGCGCACTGGTGAATCATCTGCATTACGCTCGTAACGCACTAAGCCGAGTAGGGCATCCACCATAGTCGACATCTGCTGCGTTGCATCTTGAATTCGGTTCACCTGGCGGGTCTGGAAATCCGTGTTCGCACTTCTTGCCAGTAAACTGCTTGAGCCTTTCATTACGGTTAACGGTGTACGCAGTTCATGGCTTGCGTATCGTGCAAAGGCTTGCTCACGCTTGATGACTTGGTTGATTTTGTGGCGATACTCATTCAACTCATCCGCGAGGGTTTGGAACTCTTTGGCCGAGCCCTCTGGCACGCTAAAAGTTTGCGTAGCATCGCCTTGATGATGGTCGAGTTGAGTTTTAAGCGCATTGACGGGTTCAATCAAGCGTTGTGATAAGCGCAGCAGGAGGCTACCAAACAGGAACACCAGCACGGCGACAATGGACAGCACCATAGCGACGGCGAGAATGAATTCCTCTGAGGTGATCTCGATTTCATCAATCAAGGAAACCAGAATAACGGGATGTTCAACGCCTTTGTAGGTGTAAGTGCTCATGTAAACCATGCGCGAGTATTTACCGTCTTCTACTTCATCAAGAAAGTGCTTTTGACCAATCAGGTATTTTTGATAGCGCTCGGCAACCAATGAGATGTCGTTGTATGCAGTGGTGAGCAGGTCAAGCTGAATACTGCCTTGCTCTGGGTGGGACTGGAAATGTTCAATTGCTTCTTTTTTGTCGACCATAATACGACGCTCGCCCACGCGGTCTTCAGACCAAAGCAGGGAGCCGGTAATCAACAAAAAGCAGAAGATGCCAATCACGACCGACACAAAAGAGAAAAACAGAGCGAGTCGCCCTGTCATACTTTGTGTGCTTTGCGTGCTAGCAAGTAAGCGATTGATCATGCACCTGTCTCCAAGCGGAAGCCAACTTTCGGCACGGTGATAAGCACATGTTGTTCAAATGGCTTATCAAGTTGGTTGCGAAGTTGGTAAATGTGGCTGCGCAGAACGTCGTTGTTCGGCTCGTTCTCTTGCCAAAGTTGGAAGGCAATTTCTTCGCGTGTCACTACGTCTGGCGCGCTTTTCACAAGCATTTCCAGAATGGTGTAAGTGGTAGGGTTTAGCGCCAACAGTTTATCTTGGCGATAAGCTTTACGCGTTTTTTGGTCGATAGACACTTCACCGTATTCCAACTTGCTCGATGCGACAGTGCCACGGTAACGGCGGATCAGTGCCATCATGCGCGCTTCTAGAATATCCAGATCGAAAGGTTTGGTCAGATAGTCATCGGCGCCGTGTTGGAAGCCTTTGAGCATATCGTCACGGCTATCGAGTGCAGTCAGCATAAGTACCGGTGTGTTGTTGCCCGCGTCGCGAAGTTTATTACACATGGTCAGGCCATCCATGCGTGGCAGCATGAGATCGAGCAAGATGATGTCGAAGGTGTTTTCCATCGCCAGTTTCAGGCCGAGCTCGCCGTTGTCTGCATAATCGAGTTCCATACCTGCACACTCAAAATAATCGAACAGCATGCCTGCGATTTCTCGATTATCTTCGACTAAAAGTACGCGTTTCATGTATTTCTCTCCAAGTGGGCGGGTTTTCGAAAATAAGACTTCGTCTTAACCGAACATTATTCACTAAGAACGTGAAAAAGATGTCAACAACATCTCTTTCACATTGATGTTTGTAGACTGGATTCATTCATCGGATTTAGTGGAAGAGTAGCATGTCAACCTTCAACATTCACGCTGCAACCTTTTCAAAGGTGAGCCAACACACTGAGCCTAAAACAGTTTTGTCTGTTGTGGTGCCATTCTTTAACGAGCAAGAAGTCTTGCCTGAATTTCATCGTCGTTTAGCCGCCGTTTTGGATGAAATGCCAGAACGCTGCGAAATCGTCTATGTCGACGACGGTAGCAAAGACGACAGCCTAATGATCGCGCAAAACTTTTCTCAATCTTCTAGCGACGTTCGTTGTATTGCACTAAGCCGTAACTTCGGCAAAGAGTCCGCCATGAGTGCGGGGCTGGAACACTGCCAAGGTGAAGCGGTGATAGTGATTGATGCTGACTTGCAAGACCCGCCGGAGTTAATCCCGCAAATGGTATCAAAATGGCGTGAAGGGTATGACGTGGTGAACATGCAGCGCAGTGAACGCCACGGCGAAACTTGGTTCAAACGCTTCTCGGCCGCTTGCTTTTACAAAGTGCTGAATAGCATGGCGAAATTGGATGTGCCTGAGAATGTGGGCGATTTCCGTCTACTGAGCGCAAAAGTGGTCAAACACATCAATGCGCTGCCAGAACGTAACCGATACATGAAAGGTATTTTTTCTTGGCCGGGTTTCAAGCAAGTGACGGTTCAGTTTGAGCGTGACGCTCGTTTCTGTGGTGAAACCAAATGGAACTACCTCAAGCTGATTGGCCTTGCAATGGACGGCATTACCTCGTTTTCCATTCGTCCTTTGCGTTTAGCGACACTTGCCGGTGCATTGGTGGCGTTCAGTGCCTTTATCTATGGCGCATTCATAGTGATGAAAACTGTTGTATTTGGTGGGCCTGTCACTGGCTACCCATCCATGATGGTCGTCCAACTTGCATTGGGCGGTGTGCAACTGCTGTCGATTGGCCTTTTGGGCGAATACATTGGCCGCATTTTTATCGAGACCAAGCAACGTCCTCTTTATCTTGTTCAGTCTGTTTACGAGCAGCCTGCAAAACATCAATCCATCCAAACCATGAAGTTTAAACTGGGAGAAACCGCGTAATCATGAGTATTAATAAAACCCATCTGTGGTTGTTGTTGGCGTTTGCTCTTTTACTCCGTCTTATTTCACTTGCCGCTTACCCTTTGATGGACACCACCGAAGCCCGCTACGGCGAAATGGCGCGCTTAATGGTGGAAACAGGCAATTGGCTTACCCCACAGTTTGATTATGGCGTGCCTTTTTGGGGGAAGCCACCCCTGTTCACGTGGATGAGTGCTTACGGCATTGAGTTGTTTGGATTGAATGAATTCGCAGTGCGCGCGCCTCATTGGTTGGCGGGTGTCGCGACTATTATTTTTGTTGCAGCCATGGCGCATCGCGCTGGCTTTAACGCAGTCATCGCAGCGTTGGTATTGGCGACGTGTGGCATCTTTTCAATTGCGGCGGGTGCAGTGATGACAGACATGGCACTGACATTGGCAATGACCATGGCGATGGTCGGCTTTTACTACTGCTGGCTTGGCAAAGACAAACACAGCCGATTGTGGGGTTATCTCGGTTTCTTTGGCTTGGCTTGCGGGCTGTTAGCAAAAGGTCCGGTGGCGATCGTGATCATGGGCATCGCAGTGTTTCCTTGGCTTGTGATTCAGCATGGTTTCTTCGGTGCCTTCAAAGCCTTGTGGCAGCGTTTTCCAATTGTGTTGGGGGTGGCGCTCATGCTGGCGATTGCTCTACCTTGGTACATCATGGCTGAAATGGCGACGCCTGGATTTATTGATTACTTTATTGTTGGCGAGCACTTTAAGCGTTTTGTTGTCAGCGGTTGGGAAGGGGACCTGTATGGCTCTGCTCATGATCAACCACGTGGGATGATCTGGGTATTCTGGCTGCAATCGGCTGCGCCTTGGTCAATTGTATTGCCTATCTTGGCATGGAAACGTCGTAAGGTACTCAAAGCCATTGAAACGGATCATCAAGGTCTATTTAGCTTCCTGATGTGTTGGCTGATTTCACCAATGATCTTGTTCACCATGGCTGGGAATATTTTGCCTGCTTACGTGCTACCGGGTGTGCCTGCATTGGGTATCTTGATTGCAATGCTGGTGGATAAACACGATTTCAAATGGCTGACCGGAACGGCAGCGGTGTTGCCAGCCCTGCTTATGATTGCGATGTTGGTTTTGAATATGGGCAAAGCAGATAGCCGCAGCGATCGCATCATCTTCGCGCAAATTAATGACAACGCTCCGGTCTTCTACATTGGTAAGCGCCCGTTCTCAGGTCAGTTCTATAGTCATGGTCAGGCGAAAAAGCTTGAAGATAAGAATGACTTAAACAATCTGAAGAAATTCCACCTGATTGGTAAATCGCAGCAAGTGGATAGCATGATTCATGAAAATGCGTTGAGTTGTACCAATGAGTTCACAGCAAAATCGAAACGCTCACTCTACACTTGTGTGGTTGGGTAACGGAATGCGCAAATTACCAAAATTTGCTTCGCTGGAAAGGTTTGCTTCGTTAACAAGGTTTGCTCTAGTAGGTGGTGTCGGCTTTATGGTCGACACCCTTATCTTTTCTGTGTTGTTCCATTGGTTTGGTCTGGATCTGATGCTGGCTCGTGGGATAGCATTTTTGTTTGCAGCAACCACGACTTGGCTTGGCAATCGCTGGCTGACTTTCTCTCAAGCAGAAAAAACCAACCCTTTCGCTCAATGGCAAAAATTTATGGCGAGTGCCTGTATCAGTGCTTTGCCGAACTTTATTGTGTTCAAAGGCGTAACGCTCGCCCTAGGAACGCAAGGGTTGATGGTCTATTTGGCTTTGAGCTTAGGCATATTGGCAGGCATGGTGAGCAATTATTTGCTCAGTGCAAAATGGGTGTTTAGTAGAGGATAGAAAGGTTCGGGCTTACTCTCCTATCCTCGAGTTAAAAATTCGTTATTTGAACCAATTTTTCTTTTTGTACATCAGAGTAAACCTAAAGCTTTTCATGGGGGATGTAAAAAGGTAAATAAGCCAAGGTTTATACCTTGGCTGCCGTTAGTTCAGATTTTGATTGTTCGATTTCAGATTCCGTTTGCCACTTGCCGTTGTAAAGGTATTCACGCTCAGGAAGTGGGGCATTTGACGCCCTTAAATCAAATACCTCTTCGGTTTGATATTCTCTACTACAAACTGGAATACTAAAGAGCCTTGATTCTGGCTTTGCTTCAAACAGCTTTTTATGATCATCGACCTCTTTACAATCCAGTTTGTAGACCTCTGACAGTTGTGTGACCATGGATTCTAAATCCGCTTCAGTTTTAAAGAAAACATAACAATCTGATCTATCTTGTGAGCGAAAGATAGTCTTATGAGCAGTATCTCGATATCTGCATATGTCATGCTTAAAATAGAACTGGATCACTTTCCTTTTTTTATTGTAGTCCGCAAACAGCCAATCCTCACGCTCTCCGATTCTCACTTCTGTTGGTTCATCTGGTTGGCGTTTAAGCATTTTAAAGGAGACTAATATAAAAGCACCTGCACCTACTAACGCCATCGGGCCAACCATCGCTACCATCACCACACATACCACTGCACCTATCCAGCCAACGGCTTGCGTGGCGGTATTCACCCACTTAGGCATGTTGCGACGTTTCTTCATCACAAAGCCTTTGTCAGAAAAAATATAGTCATAGCGATAGTCGAGGCCAATCGTAAGGTAAAAGGCACCAGACACCATCACCGATAAAATAAAAGAAAAAATAGTTACGCCAACCGTGTCACTCGTGTGTATAAACAAAGTTAATAGGAATGGGGCGATCACAAAGGGAAGCGCAAAAAGTTTAAAGTAATAGCGAAATGGTTCCTCTACATCATACTTGTGCCATGTTCTGACATTATCGCCTGCGAGTATTTCTTGCTCTTGCGCTTCTTGATAAACTGCTAATTCTTCTGGGGTGACGTAAAATGGTGAATATGCCAAGGGTTACTCCTTGGTTGTATTCAGTTCTGCTTTGCGCTGGTCGATTTCCGCTTCGCTTAGCCATAAGTCACCACGCAAGTATTTTAGTTCGGGTAATGTGGCATTCTTATTTCTCAGGCTATCTACTTCGCTTAGTAGATATTTAGTTCCTCTTACTGGAACATCTTGAAGTTTTTCGTACATTAGGTCTGTATTGAAAAGCTGTTTAATATTGTTTTCTTCAGAGCATTCGATGTTCCACTTGTTAACTAACAACTTCAACAAGTAATTCACTTCTGATTCAGTTTTGCAAAATATATAACTTCGACCACGAGTTTGGTTTCGACTGACTTCTTTATGCTCAATGTCAAAGAAATAGCAGTCGTCAAATTTGTGATAAATCACAATGAGTTTTCGCTGTTTGTTGTATTGAGCAAACAATGAATCTTTGCGAAGCCCCACTCGTACTTCAGTTTCTTCTTCAGGTTGGCGCTTCAGCATGCGAAATGAAACTAAAATAAATCCACCAGCACCGACTAGAGCCATTGGTCCTACTGCGATTACCATAAATACGCAGACTACTGCTCCAAACCAACCCATCACTTGCGCTGCTGAGTTCACCCAAGTAGGGAGATCACGTCTCTTTCTCAAGACCATGCCTTGCTCGGATATGGTGTAGTCATAACGATTGTCTAAACCAAATGTAAGATAAGAAACACCGGACATGATTATCGTTAAGCCTGATAATATGTAGGTCAAGAGCATCTGACTACTATCGTGGAGAAAGTAGGTCAGGAAAAATAACGGGCTGACTGCGGCTATAGCAATTGATAAGTATAAGTATCGAAAAGGCTCTTCAATATCGTGCTTGTGCCAGGTTGTGAGCTCTTTCCCTTTTAGAATTTGTTGCTCTTGTTCTTCTTGATAAGCCGAAAACTCGTCTGGCGTGATGTAAAAAGGTAAATAAGCCAAGGGTTACTCCTGTAAGCTAAGTTCACTAGTATCTGAAGTTAATGAACTTCTGATCGTTGCTTGTTTAGTATTGTCTGAAATCGCCGTATAAGTTGCACGCTGTTTTGCATTATTTTGGAACCAGTACTTACGGCTTAATTCGTTTTCATCATCGAGGATGTATTCTATCTCAAATGCTAGATAGTCAGCTGAGTCTTTCATAGGTAAACTCAATTTATACACGCTTTGAGAGTTTGCGGAGTTCATCGGGCTATTCAAGGTTTCTAGATCTACTCCGGTGTACCAAGTTCCTGATATCAATTCTCCCTTAGTTACAGAAGTATTTGTCCGAAGTTTAATTCCATCTCTTGCTATTTTGGTAGGAACTTGGATATGCAACTCAATACCAAACAGCTCCTGCATTGCTGATGGGTATTGCGTTGATGAATTGGGAACAACCCGCATCATTGGCACTTGGTAGATTGATGGTTTATCTATGATGGTTTGTAAATCAAATAGTGCCTTTTGTACTAATGAAGAGTTGTGTTTTTCTCGTTCTAACAGATCTGGAGACTGACTCCATTGTGCTCTGGCGGAATTATATCCCCACGGTAATTTATCTAACCATTTTTGAAAATCGTCTTGTTTGAACTTGCTCATTACATAGTTGCTCAAAAGGTAAATTGCAGTTAGCCCCATAATGACAAACATGATTGGCCCACCGAAAAGAACGTTTGCTGACCATACGCCAGTTATTCCTCCTACAGCTTGAAAGGTCCCTACTGCTGTAAGTCCAACTAAAGAAGAAAAGTTGAAGTATCCCGCAATTTTTGCAGTGCCATTCAAACTATCAAGTTGTTGTAACGACCGGTAAGCTTCTATCCCTGAAGCTAAAGCACCTATTATTCCTGTTACCGCAAGCCATTTGTTGAAAATTTTAAGATCACTCAAAGAAGAAATAGGTATTGTGGTATCACGTTTCGCCATTTCTTTTAGGGCAGATAAAGAACGTGCTCGTAGCGTTTTATCTACTCTTACGTTGTCCCAAAGTTTACCGGTGCGAATACCCGTCCAAGCGTTGACTGTATAAAAAAGCTTTTGTTGGATATCCAAAAATTCATCTGAGGACATTAATCCAGTGTCTTGGATACTGCTCATGGCATCACCAAGCGCGATGCAGTTAAATACTAATGCCAGAAAGCCTAGACCACCGGCATTCTCGAACAGTTTATTCAAATCATTGAGCTTATTCATCACGATCCGCGTTCTAAGCTCGATGGTTCTTTGAGGTAGATCATCAGGTAACTCAATGTACTGCGGGTACTCCAATGTAGCTACAGCGAGAGCCTTCTTAATAGTCTTTTTATTTTTTAAAGCTGTTGTGTATTTAGAGTCAGCTTTGCGGTTATTTTTCTGGAAGTCAGCAATGATTGCATCGTTTTTTTCGAGCTTAATCAGATAATCACTTACGCGTGTTTTCCATTTTTTAAAATCGTGAGCGTAACCTTCTTTTATTGTTACGGGCATATTGTGTGCCATATGTTCTGCAATAACGGCAAATAAATAATAGCTATGACGGTTCAGAGGTTTAGCGAAAACAGGCATCAGCGAAATTGATACTTGTGAGGTCATGCTAACACCAAACTCTACAACGCCTTTTGCAAGCGCACCTATTGCAGATTTAAAAATAATATCCAGCTCTTGGAAACCTTTGGCGATATCTTTGAGAAAGGCTGTTTCCGCAGTGTTTGGGTTGGAAACAAAGTCCATGATCTTAGAGTACATATTCACGCGGTTGCTGGTATCAGATATCTGGTCCATCAACTGATTATCAGGTTCAGGATTGTCTGAGACGATCGACTGTTCATTCTGCGCCTCAGTAATATTCTTCTCCATCACTTTAAATAAACTACGACTAAACCCAGAGGCATAGAGAGCTAGTAAACTGGTTGGTTTCTCCCATTGGCTTTCTGCCCATTGGCGGTCTTCTTCTTGCATCACCAAAGTAAATGACTCAACCGCTTGCTTGTGCAGTTGATACAAGCTGTACTGCGTGTCTTCGCTGTATAGGTCGAAGGTTCTCTCAAGATGATGAGGTGTTAAGGACTCCATTACTGCGATAAAGTCGCGTTTGACCGAAACCACTTGGGCTAGCATGGTTTCTTTTTGTTCTGACAGCTCTTGCATCTCGCTCAGCATTTGCTTCCAGTTGAGCTGCTGACGCCAGCGTTCAGTCGCTATCCATTGTTCGTATTTACCAAAACGGCTCGCAGAAATTCGATATTTGTCCTGTATCGCTTTAGCAATGTCACTTTGGGTATGTTGGTGTGATTCAATCGCTCCAGCGGAAAATTTAGCAGGATAGCCGGACTGAACTGAGCTTTTGTTCTGCTCTGCCAAATCAAGTTGGTGAGAAGAGTCATAATAGTCAGCCATGTCGGTATAAAACGACAGCTCTTCGCCGTTACGCTTAACGCTAGCTGGCATGTCTATCTCGTCACTTGCACCAAACATACACAGTTGCATGGCGGTCTGCATCAAGTTCCACTGGTTTGAAAACTGGTCAGTGAAAAGGCGGTAAGGGCTTGCGGCACCAACAAAATGCAGTGACATATCTTGAATGTCTGCGGCGTAATCTTTTATCGCGACGAAGTAGCCTGATTCTTCTTCTGGAATCGCAGAGGTTAAATCGCTTTTGACTGCGACAGGTTTAAAGACAGAACCATCTTCATCTGCTTTGGTGGCGATGCCAGAATCCGCAAAGCGACCATCATCGACGGCAGAAGATTCAATATCAGCGACTTGGGTTAACTTATCTATTGGTGCAATGTTGTGCTGATTCTCGTTTGAGGACAGAACAATGGTTTGCATGCGATCGATATGATTACTCGGATTGTTAAGTACGCGCATGAACGTGTGCCATGTCCACCGGTTCTCAGAGAAGCAAATCGATAGTACGCTTCCGTTGATGTAAGTAAGGAAGGGTTTTGCATCTTGTGGTGTCCCACGCTGCTCTGATTTTGGGCTTTCTGATTCTCCCAACTTATAGAGCGTGAATTGCGTTCCTTTGATTTCGTATTCGTCTAAGCTTTTGTTGATTGCATCATAGACATACAGCCAACCGTCGCGCAGTTGACGCAGGGTGTAACCAACGGTATTGAGTTTGGCTGGGCCTTGGCCTTTCCATTCTTCAGGCAAACCAAAAGGTTGTGTCTCTTCTGTTTCTAGCTGATCGATGGCATAGCGGACTGGGATAAAGTGCGCAGGTGATGCTTCCGTTGCTTCTTTCTCAGTTTTTAAATTGAGAGGTTCTGGTTCAGACGGCGGTGGCGGATCGATTTTTTTTGTTTCTCCCTCCCAAAACATACTGCGCTCTGGGGGGGAGCCAGCAAGATCATCGGATTCCGTGGTTGGAACGATATTCAGCGATTTCAGTGTACCATCGCTTTCAAATGCCTGAACGGCCTCCTCATAGGTATAGCTGTTGTCATACCAGAACATAGAAGTTTTTGGGGGAAGTGGATTATTCATCGTTAGCCCATGTTTAAGAGTTTTACTCTGTTACGCAAATATCGCACCAAAATAAAGTGATTAAAAATCAATGAGTTAGATTTTTATGGTTTTGCGTCAATCAAATAATTGTTTGTTTTTCCAATAAGTTGGTTGGTGTTTACCATTTTTTGTATTGATTGAATCAAAGTTTGAGTTGTGAGTGATGCCTCAATGAGCCGACAAAACAAAAGGGCTCCAGAGTTACCTCTGGAGCCCTTTCTAGTATTTAAGTGCTAAAGAGTTAGCGACGCTTTGGTTTACGTTGACCAGCTGGTTTGCCTTGTCCTTGTGGGCGACCTTGGCCTTGCGGCTTGCTACCTGCAGGGCGGTTTGCACCGTTGCCGCTAGGACGTTGGCCGTTGCTTGCAGGGCGTTGACCACCTGTAGCTTTACCCGAACCGTTACGGTTGCCAGATGGTTTACCATCTTTTGAACCGCCTTCAGAACGTTTGTTCAAATGACCACCGAAGCCTGGTTGGTTTTTGGTATGTTTGGTTGCAAAGCGGTTTGCCCCGTGACGACCAGATTTACGACGTTGCGCTGGTGTTTGTGCTTCAATGTCTTCTGCAGGAACGAGACAGCCTTGTTTGTCACCGATCAAATGTTTTTTACCCATACTGACTAGGGCTTCACGGATCATTGGCCAGTTTGCTGGATCGTGATAACGCAACAGCGCTTTATGCAGGCGACGTTGACGTTCACCTTTTGCTACAGGTACATCTTCACGTTTTTTGTACTTCACGCGTTTCAGAGGGTTTGTCTCTGAGTAGTACATCGACGTTGCGTTACACATTGGCGAAGGGTAGAAGTTTTGTACTTGGTCACATTCGAAGTTGTTCTTTTTCAGCCACAGAGCAAGGTTCAGCATGTCTTCGTCTTCTGTGCCTGGGTGCGCAGAGATAAAATAAGGGATTAAGTACTGCTTCTTGCCTGCTTCTGCACTGTATTTCTCGAACATCTCTTTAAAGCGATCGTACGTACCCATGCCTGGCTTCATCATCAGATCAAGAGGACCTTTCTCAGTATGTTCCGGTGCAATCTTTAAGTAACCGCCTACGTGGTGAGTCACGAGCTCTTTCACGTATTCTGGTGATTCAATCGCAAGGTCGTAACGTACGCCAGATGCAACCATCACTTTCTTCACGCCTTCAACTTTACGCGCTTCGCGGTATAAATCGATCGTGTGTTTGTGGTCTGTGTTTAGCTTGTTACAGATGCCCGGGAATACACAAGAAGGACGACGACAGTTCGCTTCCGCTTTTGGATCTTTACAGCCCAGGCGGTACATGTTTGCAGTCGGGCCACCAAGATCGGAAATTGTGCCGGTAAAGCCCGGAACTTTGTCGCGAATTTCTTCAATCTCGTTGATGATAGACTCTTTCGAACGGTTTTGAATGATTCGACCTTCATGCTCGGTAATCGAACAGAAAGAACAGCCACCAAAGCAACCACGCATGATGTTCACAGACGTCTTGATCATGTCGTACGCAGGAATTTTTGCTTTGCCGTACATAGGATGAGGAACACGCGCGTAAGGCAGGCCAAACACAAAGTCCATCTCTTCGGTCGTCAATGGAATTGGAGCTTGGTTTACCCAAAGTTCACGATCACCATGGCTTTGAAGTAACGCTCGACCAGAGTACGGGTTCGTTTCTAAATGCAGTACACGGCTTGCATGCGCATAAAGAATGCGATCGTTTCTTAGCTTTTCAAACGAAGGTAAACGGACCGCAGTCCTCGCAGCATCGTGGCGTGATGGGCGAATTGTGATTGGTTGTGCAACTGGCTCGTCTTTTTTAGTTTCACACTGAGTTTCTACTTCGTATGGGTTCTTTGGTACGAACGCTTCTTTACGAGGTTTTTCAATGCGAGAAGAATCAATAACCGTGTAGCCTTCTGGCGCCGCTGGCAAGTTCACGGCAGTACCACGAATATTGGTCATGGTGCTGATGTCTTCGCCGTTTGCGATGCGATGTGCTACTTCGACAAGTGCGCGCTCTGCGTTACCAAAAAGTAGGATGTCTGCTTTTGCATCAAACAGTACAGAACGGCGAACTTTATCTGACCAGTAATCGTAGTGTGCCACACGGCGTAGGCTAGCTTCGATACCACCTAAAACAATAGGTACTTCTTTGTATGCCTCACGACAACGTTGAGAGTAAACCAACGTTGCTCGGTCTGGGCGTTTACCACCTTCGTTATTCGGTGTGTACGCGTCATCGTGACGAAGCTTTTTATCCGCGGTGTAACGGTTGATCATGGAGTCCATGTTACCCGCAGTGATCCCGAAGAACAGATTTGGCTTACCAAGTTGCATGAACGCATCTTTATTTTGCCATTCTGGTTGAGCAATGATACCGACACGGAAACCTTGTGCTTCTAGCAGGCGGCCAATGATAGCCATACCAAAGCTTGGGTGATCCACATAAGCGTCACCGGTTACAATGATAATGTCACAGCTATCCCATCCTAGGGCATCCATTTCTTTGCGACTGGTCGGCAAGAAAGGTGCCGTACCAAAACACTCTGCCCAGTATTTTTTGTACTCATGAATAGGAGTGATGTTATTGGTCATATTTTGCTCTCTGTTCCAGGGAGCGCGAATTATAGCGATTTGATTATCAGGTATCTATAACAAACTCATCTATTCAAGCTTAGTTCATCGAGTTTTATTTGGTTTGTAAAAATATCAATGCTCTATCGGCGATTTTCTGTCTAATTTCACCTTGAAAGCCTCATGGTTATAGATCGGTTCATGAAAAATGTCGCAATCTTAATACAAAGCATAAGCAATGGTGTGCTTATATGGGGTAAAGCCTATAATCAAATTAGTGCATATTAAATGCAAAAGGCTGAGCTGCTCTGGAAATAGTTCTAAGTCGATAGGCTTATCGTTGACACAATCCATCTATAAAGAGGATCGGCAGGTCCCAACTGGAATGTCGCGAATTGACTGTGAATTTTGAGCCTTGGGCTAATTACAAAAAAAGGGGCTAGGGTATGAGTGAATCTACGACAACAGTGCATCCAAAAATGCAAACGACTTCCAGTCTAACTCCTGTTATAGAGTGGTCTTACGATATTGATACTCGCGAGTTCGAATGTGATCAGCAAGGAATGGCAAAGGCATTTGGGATAAGTACGCCAGTAACCAGCCTAAATAACTTGTTTGATCATATGCTGATGGGGCAACAAGAAACGCTAAAACAACGAATTCTAGAAGTGGAACTCTTTGGCGGACGGGGGCGGTTTTCTTGTTGCATGATGCTAAAAAACGTTAACTTAGTGCACGTTACTATTAGTTTTGAAAGGCTCAATAAGCGCATTATCCAAGGCACTATCATTCCGCAATTAACAATCACTGGTTGCGAGGAGTTAGCGAAAATTCTCGAAACGATTTTTGATTTGCCAAATGTAGGCGTTTTAGTTGCCGATGAAGATACGCGCATCTTAGGTTGTAACCGTGCCTTTGAGTTACAAATGGGCTATCAAAACCGAGATCTGGTTGGGCTTAAAACTCATATTTTCAGTACCTCTCACCATAGCCAAGCGTTTTATGATCAGCTGTGGCAGCAAATTAATGATGAAGGATGTTGGTGTGGTAACTTGCTGAGCAAAACAGCAAACGGTAGCAACCAAGCTCATCATCTTTGTATTTACCGACTTACGTTTCATTCTGGACGAATTCTCTATCTCGGATTTTCTACGGATATTTCTGCTTCGTTGTTGTGGATGAAAAATCGTTGTGAACAACAGCATGATTGGGCTGCCTTTTTACCAACGAGGAAAGAATTTGAACTCCAATTAGCGAACTTAGCGAATGAAAGCAGAAATAAAGAACTCAACATTGTTATGACACTCAGACCCAAGTTTTCGGAGAGATACTTGCTTGAACAGCAATTAGGTTTTGCAGATTTTATTATGCGAAGTCGCTACACCAGTATTGCGGGGCAGTTATCTCGGGATGTGTTTGTCGTATGCTTGCAGACCCCTCATTGTCAATGGTTGAGCCCGGTTCGTTTGATCCAAATTGCCATGAAAGGGTTCTTTAATGAGCTTAGAAATGAAATGGGCACAAAAATGCATGCCACTATCGTTAAAGGCCAAACTGGTGTGTCAATCCTTGGCTATGATACGAACCGACCAAGACAAGCGCTAGCACATGCAGCGCAAGCGATGTTGTCCTCTATTTCCGGTGAAGGCAGCTATTTCAACTTTTACGACAGTGAACTTCACTCTGAATTAGTGAAGCGCCAACATCTCGAGGCGTTTTTGGAGGCGCAAATAGAGAGTGGGCTAGTGGACGTTTACTTTCAACCGATTATCGACGTTCAAACCGGAAGAGTGGTTAAGTTCGAGGCTCTCGCACGCTTCTATGATGAAAATGATGCGTATTGTACGCAAAAGATGATCGCTATTATTGAAGATCTAGAACTCATAGCGGCACTTGATGATGTGGTCTGCCAAGCTGCGTTGAAGCACTTTCCGCGCTTACAAGAAATTTATGGCGAGGAAGTGGGCGTGACCATCAATCGCTCCCTCAATACGAAATTGGATTCTCTTCAGATCCTTCAGCGGTCGCATGATTTGATTAAAGCCAGTGGTGTAGACCCTAAGCGAGTAACTATCGAGCTAACAGAAACCGCGTATTTTGAACAAGATGAGGAGCATACTCGAGCTCTAGAGGAAGTGCGGAAAGAGGGCATTGAGATCGCGATTGATGACTTCGGTACTGGGTATTCTTCTTTTTCTTATCTAGAAAAAGGGCAGTTTGATTTACTGAAAATAGACCGAAAATTCATCAAGAACATTCATAAAGGGAGCACCAGCTATAACATTGTGAAAATGGTCACCGAGCTTGCACAGCAAATGAATGTAAAAGTGGTTGCTGAAGGCGTGGAATCTAAGCAAGAACTTCAAGTATTGGCAGAAATCGGTGTCGATTACATGCAGGGCTTTCTATTTTCTGCTGCCGTGCCTGTCGATTTGATGGATAAAGCGGACAGTTATGAGCATCTGTTCTCTGACATCGCGATTGAGCCTAAGCAAAGTGATGTGTTGCAATCTTTGAGCCATGAACAAGTCAGGTCTATGGACCCTGGAGAACCGCTCTCCTTGGCAGTGGAGTACATGAATTTGAATCCAAGCTCGCCTTTAGTTGTTCTCAATGAAAATCGTTGTGTTGGGTTAATTACGAAAGAGACGGTGAATTTACACCTAACACCTTCGATGGGCACAGAGCGAGAAACTGAACGAGAAAGCCGAATTTGGAAACGTCCTGTTAATCAGATAATGAGCACCGAATTTGTGTTGGTTGATGAGGATTTACCTGTCTCTGTTATTCGAGAGTTGGTTAAAACCGGCATTCGTTTCCCTTGGGTATTGTGTAATACCAAAGAAGAGTACCGTGGAGTTTTAACGCAGGAAGACGCGTTGAAGTATCTTGCTTCTCTGTGAATAAAATTGTCTTACCGTTTTAGCTCATTTGGGGGCCGACTTTCGGTGGTTTGGCGATAGTTGATTTGATATTATCGCCCCCCAAAATGACTTTTGAGCGTGCATTCAACATGATTCAACAATTGCTGGTTACTTTCCCTCCGATGCTATTTGGCGCACAAGCGCTACTGACTTTGCTTCTAATCAAGGGCGATATTTGTCCTGGTCAGCGAGGACGTCTTCATAAAATGTTGCCAGCAGTAGCTGTATTGTGGCTCGCTGTTGCGTCACTTCGCATTGAAGCATTTATGATCGTGTTTGCTATTTTCTACTTCTATTCTCAGGTTCAAACCAAGAAAACGCGTGAAAAAGGGCCACTATGGGCGATGCATTTAGCGAATGGTTTGGCCTTTGCGTATGTAAGTATTCAGGTATTTGAGCAATCAAGCTGGCCAGCATCGATAGCGATGGCGCTAATGATATTTTTCCTTGGGGCGTCATTTTCTCAATTGCTACTTACGATAGCTCGCAGCAGATTACAGGCATTTCACCGCATTTTACCAGTTACTGGCATTGTGTCTGGAATGCTATTAGTCATCGCAACGTTGTTTGCTTCTTACCAGTTAAATGAAGCTGCACTGAACGCTGCAACACAGCCAATCTTGCTGTCTTTAGCTATGCTAATTTCTTCAATTATCGTGTGGTGTTGGCATATTTTTACGCATAAGAAACCAGAAAAGGTGCAACTGAGCGTAGCTTTGTTGCTAGCACTCGCGTCGATGACGAGCCTGCAAGGTTTATTCTCTCTCGCGGCTTGACCTCTACTCTAAAGACAAAGTTAGACGGCTTATATCCAAGTGCTTTCTTGATGCTTGGGTATAAGGTGATCACGTTTTAGATCTCACTCACTTTAAATTCGCGTGATTACTACTACGCTTGTTTATATACCTTGTCGAAGAGGAGAGTCGCGATGGATTTAAGCAATGTAGGTAATCTGGACAGCACTATTTTGCTAGGTATCGTCAACGAAAAGCTACGTTTAGAGTGCGACAGTTTTGACGAGTTAGTATCAGTGTATGAGATGGATGTAGAGTCTGTAGTCGGCAAGCTTGATATGCTCGGTTATCAGTACGATCCATTGACTAACCAATTTAAAGCATATCAACGCTAAGCCTTTCATAACCCAAATCTTTTAAGCCACCTTGATTCCGTCAAGGTGGCTTTTACATTGTAGCCTCGCGGTTGCGAAAAAAGCTTGTAAGTAACGCTTTTCTTTCTCTGAGTGACGCGTTGCAGCAAACAAGCGACGCCATAAGCCTTGGCCGAAAGGTTTACTGGTAATAAGACCTTGGCGAGAAAATTCAGAAATCGCCCAATTGGGTAGTGCCGCCACCCCTAATCCAGCAGAGACCATCTGAACTAACATGAGAGTGTTGTCGGCTTGCTTCCATTTCGCAGGTTCTATTCCTGCTGGCTGAAGAAAGTGTTTTACGACGTCTAGCCTTTGTTTTTGAACCGGATAAGAGAGCATGGTTTGATCTGCGAGATCTTGCGGATCAATAATGTCTTTTTCCGCCAATGGGTGGTTGGTTGCGGTAATTAAACGCATTTCAAAGTCGAATAGAGGCTCGTAGTGGACTTCAGATCGAGGTTGGATATCGGAAGTAATAACGAGATCGAGTTCGCCTGCCAATAGAGCTGGGAGTGGTTCAAAGCCAAAACCAGAGGAAAAGTCCAATGTTACGCTAGGCCAAGCAAGTTGGTACTCCCTAAGTGCAGGCATTAGCCATTGGAAGCAAGAGTGACATTCAATGGCCATATGTAATCGGCCATTGACGTCCTCTTTCAAGCTCGCTAAATCATTTTCTGCTCTTGCGAGTTTCGGAAGGATATCTTCTGCAAGACGCAATAGGATTTCTCCCTCTGAAGTGAACTTCACCGGACGAGTCTTTCTCAGGAACAGTTGCCCTCCAATTCGCGCCTCCAAATCTTTGATCTGATGAGACAGTGCCGACTGAGTGAGATGCAAAGCGGTCGCTGTCGCCGTTAGAGAGCCAGTGTCTCGAAGCGAAGTGAGTGTCCGCAAATGTTTTAGCTCTATCATGAATTCCTTTCATCCTTTGTTGCTCGCTATGAACAGAATAGCAATCGTGTAAATAACTTAACGACAAAAAATGGATATGTAAACGTCTAGACGTCTATTTGTTGTTTTTATTTGCGAATCATGTCGCTTCATGATGAATTTTTTTAATAAACAAGTTGAATAAATGGACGTTGTTCTAATATCAGATGAGAGCGATAGTTTAGCCATCCAGACATCTTATTCTTTACCGAGAGATGCTCTGATCCAAACAAATTGAACAAAATTGAGAAAGGAATAGGGACATGGCGACAACGACTCACATATTAGGTTATCCACGCATTGGTGAAAAAAGAGAATTAAAATTCGCTCAGGAGAAATACTGGCGAGGAGAAATTGATCAAGCTGAGCTTAAAAAGGTTGGGGCAGATCTACGCGCCAAAAACTGGCAAACACAAACGGATGCTGGTCTGAGTTTTGCCACCGCTGGCGACTTCGCTTGGTACGATCATGTACTGACGACCACGTTGCTATTAGGTCATGTGCCAAAGCGTCACGCTGATGGTTTCCCTAACCTGGATACGTTGTTTAAAGTGGGTCGCGGTCAATCTCAGGCGGGTTGCAGCTGTGCGGGCGATGCGGCATCGGATATGACCAAATGGTTCAACACAAACTACCATTACATTGTCCCTGAGTTCAGCAAGGACGATACGTTTGAAGTGAGCTGGCCGCAACTGTTTGAAGAAGTCAACGAAGCGCTTCAAGCTGGCCACCAAGTGAAGCCTGTTTTGCTTGGTCCAGTCAGTTACCTTTACTTGGGCAAAGAGGTCGAAGAAGGGTTTGACCGCTTAACCCTGCTACCACGCTTACTTACTGCTTACCAAGCTATTTTGGCAAAGCTAGCAAGTCAAGGTGTTGAGTGGGTTCAGATTGATGAGCCAATTTTGTCTCTGGAGCTAGAAAGCAAATGGGCTGATGCGTTCAAGCTAGCGTACCAAGTGATTCGAAGCGATGTAAAAGTGCTGCTAACGACGTACTTTGACTCTATAAGCGATACGCTAGACAAAATTGTAAAGCTACCAGTGGATGGTTTACATATCGATTTATCTGCCGCGCCTCAGCAGCTTGACGACGTGGTTGCCAAACTACCGGAGGGGTGGGTGCTGTCTGCTGGCGTGGTCAACGGTCGTAACGTGTGGCGTTCGGATTTAAGTGCCCAACTTGAACGTCTACAGCCAGTAAAAGAAAAACTGGGCGACAACCTTTGGGTTGCGAGCTCATGCTCTTTGCTACATAGCCCGGTTGATCTGGAACAGGAAACAGAACTCAGTGAGGAAGTGAAAAGCTGGTTTGCGTTCGCAAAACAAAAAGTAACAGAAGTCGCCTTGCTTGGCCGCGCACTCGATGGTGATCAAGATGCGATTCTCGCTTGTGATACCTACAGCCAGCCAATCAAAGCACGTAAAACGGCAACGCATGTGAATAAGCCACAAGTTCAAGCACGTTTAAACAGTATTACTGCGTCACTTGCCGAGCGCAGCGCACCTTACGCGGAGCGTGCTGCGCATCAAGCTGAAGTATTGGGCTTGCCTCTGTTGCCAACCACGACAATCGGTTCTTTCCCTCAAACGGGTGAAATTCGTGTTCAGCGCAGTGCTTATCGTACAGGTCAATTATCTGAGTCTGAATATATCCAAGCACTTAAAGGACATATTGCTGACGCAGTAAAACGTCAAGAGGCGCTCGACCTAGATGTGCTTGTTCATGGTGAAGCAGAGCGTAACGACATGGTGGAATACTTCGCTGAGAACTTGGCGGGTTTTCAAACGACCAAATTTGGTTGGGTACAGAGTTATGGCTCTCGCTGTGTGAAACCTGCCATTGTAGTTGCTGACATTGAACGTGAAAAACCGATCACGGTTGAATGGTCGACGTACGCCCAGTCGCTAACCAGCAAACAGATGAAAGGCATGTTGACTGGACCAGTTACGATTTTGTGTTGGACGTTCCCACGTGAAGACATCACACGTCAAGAAATTGCGCAGCAACTTGCTTTGGCACTGCGTGATGAGGTGTCTGACCTGCAAGATGCAGGCATCAATATCATTCAAATTGATGAGCCAGCCATTCGAGAAGGTTTACCACTCAAAAAACGCGATCACAAAGCGTACTTAGAATGGGCCGTAAATGCCTTTAAGGTCTCTGCGGCAAGTGCAAAACCAGAAACTCAGATTCACACTCATATGTGTTACAGCGAGTTCAATGAAATCATTGATTCGGTTGCGGCACTCGATGCGGACGTCATTACCATTGAAACATCTCGCTCAAATATGGAGCTGCTGAAAGCATTTGAAGAGTTCAATTACCCGAACGAAATTGGCCCTGGTGTTTATGACATTCACTCACCAAACATTCCTACGGAAGAATGGATTGAAGGTTTAATCAAGAAAGCGGCAGAAAAAATTCCGGCTCAACGTTTGTGGGTAAACCCAGATTGTGGTCTGAAAACACGAAACTGGAAGGAGACAGAAGCCGCATTGGCAAATCTGGTTTCAGCGGCGAAGAAGCTCCGTGCTGAGCTGGCGTAACACATCGTTACAGCAAATAAAAACGGAGACTGTGGTCTCCGTTTTTCTATTCTTAATTGTTAACTTTCGTTTTCAGATTATCCAATAATAGCGAATCATCGTCTCATGCCGAAAGCAACAAAAATTACTGTAGCTACTTCACCTGAGTACAAGTCTGTGCGGAAACCAACTCATCTGCCATCAACTGACCGCGAGAATTACGTACCTTAATACGATACATCAAGCCCATATCAATTTGCTTGCGAACTTCTGGGTTGCTGCAGTAGGTATAGATACTGGTATTCAGTACTTGATTTAACGGCTTTGCACCGAGTGCGCTATCGTTATAAATCATCATCATCTCTACAACATTTTTGTTGGATGAGACACGCATTATTTGCAGTGGACCGTACTCTAAAGGGAGGCCCGCAGACAAGACTCCTGCTCGGTTTGATGCCATAAGCTCAAGTTGGCGCTGATTATCATCGGTTGATGAACAGCCAGCCAGAGCACCAAATACCAAGAAAAGACACAGTAATTTTTTCATAAATTAAAACACTTTTTTGAACGGTTTCACGATTACATGATCGTAAACACCAGCCGCTACATAAGGATCGGCTTCTGCCCACGCTTTAGCATCCTCTAGAGAGGCGAATTCAGCGATGACAGTTGAGCCCGTAAATCCAGCTTCACCAGGATTGTCAGAATCTATCGCAGGCATCGGACCAGCTGTAAGAAGGCGACCTTCGTCTTGTAGCTTTTGTAAGCGACCCAAGTGTTGTGGGCGAACGCTCATGCGTTTTTCCAACGAGTTCTCAACGTCCTGTGAAAAGATGACATACCACATAGCATAGTTCCTTAATTGGTAGGGTAAAGTGTTAATTTAACGCCTTTTTTGTGTCTCTCACAAGTGAACAACAGAAAATGTGAGGTCCTTTCTAACTGTTAGCGTTGTAGGTTGACTAATTCTGAACCGGACGTGGTTTACCTTCACTGTCAATGGCTACGTAGTTGAAGGTCGCATCACAAACCATGAAGCGTTCGCCAACACCGTGAGCTTTGACGGGTTTGACCCATACTTCCAAATCGACACTCATGGATGTGCGGCCGATCTTAGTGCATTCGCCGTAGCAGCATACGACATCGCCCACACCAACAGGTTTTTTGAACGTAATGCTTGATACCGAAACGGTGACAACGCGACCACAAGAGATCTCTTTTGCCAGAATCGCGCCTGCTAAGTCGAGCTGAGACATTATCCAACCGCCAAAAATATCGCCATTGGCGTTTGTATCTGCAGGCATTGCAAGGGTACGAAGCAGCATTTGACCTTTCGGAGAGCTAATTTCTTGACTCATTGTGACATCCTAAATCTTAAAGGCGCTCAAACTAAGCGCCAACATAGTAAATACCTAGAACCAAAGGTCCTTAAAAAACCGCAGATACCGGACCAGAGAAAGTTGGTTTACAGCAGCAAGAATGGTCTGAAAACGGTACGTTGTTTGAGCGGTTTACTGATACATGGAGCAAAACAGCGACCCTAAGGTCGCTGTGAAGTCGCGGATTATAGCAAAACTGAGTTTTTAATCATCAGTGGACACATCGGATGAGTTATTTTTTTGTTCTTTTGGCATGTGTTTATAAATGTAAAAGCCAGTCGCAATCATGTAAGCAAATGTCGCGATCAACATTCCAAATACTTTGAAGTTAACCCAAACATCCAACGGCAATTCGTAAGCAATATAAATGTTTAGGCCAGCGAAGAATGAGAAGAAGCCAACCCAAGCCCAGTTAATCTTTGCCCAAACAGCGTCAGGTAACGTAATTTCCTTGCCTAGCATACCTTTGATGGCTGATTTTCCCAATGCGTGGCTCACTGCTAAGCCAATCGCCAGAATCGCGTAAATGATGGTGACTTTCCACTTTATAAAATTGTCGTCGTGGAAGAAAAGGGTCATGCCGCCGAAGATAGTGACGATAACAAATGTTATTAGCTGCATCTTTTCGACTTTCTTATACAGCGCATAGGTGACGACAAGCTGAATGGCTGTTGCTACGATCAGTGCACCTGTCGCCACGTAGATGTCGTACAGCTTGTATAAAGCGAAGAAAACGATGAGTGGTATAAAGTCTAGGATCTGCTTCATGATGGCAAAATCTACCTAATTGTTGAATTGAAGACAGTCTAACGGAATCTGACAAGATGTGAATACTGAGGAAGTTAAGGTAAGAATAGTAACGCTTAGTATATCGTACAGCCCGCAAGCTTCTTCCACGTCGAAACAGCAAATGGAAGGAATAAAAATTGCCGCGTGAAGCGGCAATAGAGTTGAGAGTTTTAAACCTTAAGCCACACGTTGATATTGGGAAATAAGCGTTTTTACATCTTCTAAATAGCCTTCCCGCAGTAAGTTATCGACCGTTGCTTCTAGCTCTTCGAGAGACATCGTGAAGCAAGTGGATTTACCAGTCATCAGGGTCAGATATTGATGATACTCTTCTTCTGTATAGTGGCCTAAGCGATCAAGTAACAGTGTTTTGATTCCATGATGAATCAAGCCGTAGTATGTATGTCGATGAAGTAACATGGCGATCTCCTTATCAAGCTCATACGCTACTCATTTGCAGCCTGCTTGACCTTCTGGATAATTCGATTTACTCCAATAATGCACATCTAGTGCCAATTCTATATTTGCAAATTAAAAAGTGTTGGAAGGTGCAAAATTCTCGTTCTGTAACCATCTTTGGATGACGACTTGAAGTGCATTTAACGTGGTGGGCTTTTCGAGCCTGTCATCCATGAGTGTCGAAATTAGCTCCAACTCTCTAGCTCCAGACTCACCAGATAAGGCAATGATTGGAACGGAGGATGTGATTTGCTTAATCCGTTGGCTGGCGTCAAATCCATTCATTACCGGCATTTGGACATCCATAAGAACGAGATCAATCTTGTGAGAGTGGAATAGTTCTACCGCAGAGGCTCCATTATTTGCTTGTAAGCTGTTGACTCCCAATCTTTTTAAATACATCTGTACCAAGGTGCGTTGCACCTCTTTGTCATCAACAATGAGCACTGTTGGTGCATCTTTACATACTTGTACGTGTTGAGCTGAATGATTTTCAGAATGTGATGGAGTTGCTTTCCAGTTATCAAAGTCCGGTGCTCTCAATGTCTCTGGTTTTGGTGCGTTTGGTACGACTGGGAAATACAAGTAGAATTCTGTGAACTCGCTCAATTCAGACTGGCACTCTATTCGTCCTCCGAAGGAGCGCATAACACGTTGGCAATAGCCCAAACCTAAGCCACTGCCTCCGCTTTTTTGATACGAGAAAAAGTCATCAAATATCTTGTGTAAGATACTGCGATCTATACCTGGCCCACTATCTCGGAAGATCAGAATGTTTTCGTAAGCCCCCGCCTGGGTACGAATCTCAATTTGACTGTCGGGATAAGAATCAAAATAGTAGATAGCGTTACGAATCAAATTGAAAATGACAAAGTTAAACAGGGTCTCATTTAACTTCGCGACAAAATCGTGTGCCTGTGGCAGGTTAATTCTCTCAATTATTTGATCGTTTTCAAAACCATAACGGCTTACTGCTTGGTCGATGGCTTTATGTATGGAAGTGAGAGCTAAAGGCTCATGCTCTGGTGAGCTGTCGCTAACTTCTCGTAAAATAATATCGATAAGTTGTCGACCGCGTTGTATAGCGGCTTCACCTTTATCAATTTCTCTTTTTAGCATATCCAGTGAGGCGTTTGACTCTATATGCTGTTTTAAAGCTTCAAATTGTAATTGTACTTGAGCGAGAGGGTTACGCATTTCATGTGCAATGGAGTTAGCCAGCGCACGGCTTTGGCGTACCTTTCTATCGGCTTCAATGGTGCTCTGGATGCGAACTAATAACGTTTGCAGAGCTGAGATTTCTTCATTAGAAAACAGCTTATTATCTATTTTATGTGAAGAAATCAGCAAGTGAGTAACAGATTTTCCACGACCGAAGAGAGGCATAACGAGCGCAGTATTGCTTGAGCGCATACGCTCGTAGAGCTTTCTCATCGACCCTTTAGAAGAGGAGGCATAATCAATTTCTTCAGACAACTCATCAAGCACGAGAACTGACTTGCTTGACGGCAGGTACTCTTCGTAAAACGTTTCTGTGTAATTGCTAGTGACTAGCTGTAGCTTGTTGTTTGGTATGTTAAGTAAGGATGCCAACTGACGCATAGCATCATCTATTGAGCGTTTAAACTCTTCCTCTAACCCAAGGATTTGCTGAACGGGAGTGTGTCGTTTCCCATAAATAAAATATGAAGCGAAACGACTGACTCGCTTAAAAAGCAAGTGCCAACTGATACCGATAAGCGCGCATAAAGGTACCGCAACAAGCCATTGGTTATCTTCAGAGATAGGAATAAATATCGCCCCTAGCGGCAGAACAAAAATGGCGCAGACTAAGAGCGCGCTTACCGTTAAGTACGTGAGATATTTAGCGCTGTAGAAGCGAGAGGTAAGTAGGGCATAGCCCACAAACAACATTTCGCTGATTGAAAGTGCTGGTGGTAACCAAGTTAGGGAGAAGTCGCCAAGGAAATACGTCATTCCAAGGTGTATCACTGCCGTAGATAACATGAATACCAAAATGCCAGCGATCATATAGTTGCTTTTTGCTAACGTGAGCTTGCTGCTGTTAGCGCGCATGGCAATCAAGTTAAGCAGCGTTAGTACCACGAAAGCTAGCAAACTAATGAAAAAATATGAGGTATGTGGGCCAAATTTAATGACGAACTGGCTTGGACCACTAATGGTGACATTTTCGACAGTAAGATTCGGTACTAAGTTGATGTACAGTGAATACGTTGCTAGTGCGACAAAGACGACTTTTTGCCAGGCTTTGACCGCTGTTTTTTTAACATCTGCGGTTAACTGGCAAGAAAAATAGAATGCAAACGCAAAGGCGAAAAAAGACGCTAAGTTCGCTAACTTAGCCATAAAAATGCCACCAACAGAGCCTAATTCTGGCAATAAATCGGTATGGAAATAGGCGTTGCTGCTTATCCAAACAATGATACAGCTGGAATAAGCGATGTAAGGCGCGTGATGCGAGCCTAAGATTGATTCACTCTTCTGTTTTAGGCGATAGCAGTAATACAGTAGCCAAGCGAATACTATTAGTACAGTCGCGTACAATGCCATTGCTTTTGGGTAAAAGAGACCGTGCAAATGAACATCAAGCATGCTCATTCACCTTTTTATCCATTCTTTTTGTTCGTACGCAATGTTTGTAGTCGCGAAATTGTATGTCTTGAAATGCTTCAACCATCATACCTAAATTCCAGAAACCGCGGTATGTCTTGGTACCGTCACCGTTAATGTCGCGGTATCCTGAGTGAAAGTAGGCACTTAAATCAATAGATTGATAGAAATTTAACATAAATACTTGCTCAATAATGGTAAAGCCGAGCTTATAGCCTGCTTTATAGAGCTCGCTCATCATAGTTTTTTGCGCCAGATACAAAAAATACAGCTTTTGTTGAATGTTGCCTCCCACCGTAAGACGCAGTACTTCGCAAACCGCTTCACTGTTCTTTACACGAGATTGAAACTGAGCATCAAACTCAATAAGAGTGTGCTCATGAGTTAGAGCACGACACTCCAAAATACCCAGTTGATTGAGAACACTGTACCCATGATTAGGAAAGCAAAACTGCCATTGTTCGTTACTAAACTGTGGTGAGTAACTGAGCCAGTTATTTCGTTGATGCCAGCTTTGCACTAAAGCGGAGGAGACCATGATTGGTGAAGATGACGATTTGAGCAAGAGGGCAAAGTGCTGCCCTTTTTGCGAGAGTGATAAAAGAGGCAAGATTTCAAACCATTGTTCAGTTTGGACGAAAAGCTCAAGATTACTCAGTGTGATCGCTTCGGAAATCGGCATTAACGCTGCATGATTTGGCAGCATTACCTCAAGATCGCAATCTGCGATATCTTCAATTAACACGCTAGTATAGCTGTGGTCGTCAAACGGAAGCGGAGTAGGAATCGCAGCTTCGTTTGAAGGATATTTTTGCTTGATTGCTTCGATCTCGCATTGACACCAGAAAACCATCCAATGCGGGTAACAATCTGCGGCAAGTTGTTCAAGTAAACGAATCTCTTTGGAGAAACCTGTCGGATACTGTTGCACTAAATCTCGATAATCCATTAACTCAAATAGTGCAGAAAGACTTTTTGATGCGTGTTTAGGAAAGAGAGATTTAAGCAGTTTTATTCGATACAGAGCAACCTGTTGAAAAAGAGCATCTCGTTTTTGTTTCGTTAGGGTAAGAATAACTGAGTCAACCAGGGCCTGCTGCTTTGATTCGATCGGCAAATTTATTTTGGTGAGATATTCCAAAGATTGCTCAAGACTCATGATATAACCTAGCTCTAACGTTTTGTTATATTTTGTAATGGTTTATATCATTTTGAAAAATTTATGCCATCGGTTTCTATTTGTATAGTTACGTAATGCAAGAAAAGACAAAAAAACCGCTCATTATGAGCGGTTTTTGGTCTATTCAAGAAAGGGTTAGGCTTCTTGCTTTTTTAGCTCAGCTTCTGCCGTTTCTTCTTCAATTAGCGCATCAACGATAACTGCACATGCAGCATCACCTGTGATGTTCAGTGCTGTACGAATCATATCGAAAATACGGTCAAGAGCGAATAGCAGCGGTAGACCTTCAATTGGAATGCCAGCGGCAAGAAGCACGGCAACCACTAGGAAAGAAGGGCCAGGAACACCCGCTTGACCAACCGCACCCAATGTAGACGTTACGATAATTGCAATGTAAGCGCCCATGCCTAGATCGATATTGAACAGTTGAGCAAAGAAGATAGCAACCAAGCCATAGTAAATCGCATTACCTGACATGTTGATCGTTGCGCCTAGAGGCAGAACAAATGATGCAGTTGAATTTTTTACGCCCATCTCTTTTTCACAGGTGTCCATTGTGACAGGCAGTGTTGCCATAGAAGACGCTGTTGAAAGCGCAACTGCTTGCGGTTTCTTCATTGAAGACAGGAATTTCTTCGCAGATGTCTTCGTGAAAACATGCACCATTGCTGGGTAAACAACGAAACCGAAGATTAGGATGGCGGCAACGTAAACAACGAACAGTTTAAACACCACCATTAGCGCACCAAAACCAAACGTACCGACGGCTTCTGCCATCAGACCAAATACACCGATAGGTGCAATGATCATTACTTTGTTGATCATCCAAACCATTGCGTCAACGATGCAGTTAACACCATTGATGATTGGTTCACGACGCTCTTTTGCTTGCTTAGAAATCGCAATACCAAAGAACATACAGAAAACGAGGATCTGTAGGATGTTTGCTTCATTTAGTGATTGGAAAACGTTGGTTGGGATCATACCAGTGATGGTTGCCCAGAAAGTAGGTAGTTCACCTTTTGAAGCGTATTCTGCTGAGAACATGCCTTCAACGCCAGAGACGTCGATACCCATGCCTGGTTGGAATACTTCACCCATAAATAGTGCAAGCGCAACGGCTAGGGCGGATGTTAAACCAAAATAACCTAGAGTGACGATGCCAACTTTACCTGCTGACTGGCTGTTCCCAAGACCAGCGGCGCCAGAAATCAAGGCTACAGCGACCAAAGGAATAACCAACATTTTGATTAAGTTGATAAAGATAGCACCTAAAGGAGCGAACACTGTCGCATCATGACCCATCATGGCACCAACGGCTGTGCCCACGATCATGGCGATTACGACTTGTACGCCAATGTTGTTTAGCAAACTCTTTTCTTTTAACACTTCCATAACCTCTGTGCTAATAAAATGTAAAATCCTAAAATTACCCACTAACCATAAATGGATTTGCGGATAATTATCTCGCCTTGCTTTTTACACTTATCGTTTACAATTGGCAATATGCAGCAAGGTATTATTGATGGATTAATCGATATTTTATTGACGAACGATAAAGTTTTGTTCAATAGCAAACGTTTGCTATTGATTTTTCTTATAAGGGTCGCGCTTAGGATTGTTCAAGTTTATTTTTCTTTATTTGTTTTCTTTTTGTTAATTTTAACCGCTTTTGTATTTGATATTGCAGTCAGAGTTTTTAGTGACTTGGGTTGATATTTATAACAATTCATTTCTTTCAAGCTCACACTTTTATTAATTTACCTTCTGAAATGTTAATTGCTTTACATTCTTAGTCCTGATTGCGTTGTAAACATAATGTTAAATGATAATGACTGGTGAGACTCAAATGCTGACGATCCAGTGTTAGGGGTAACTTGCTTAGTTAATGCTCCTGAGCTGATTAGACGAGAAAGACAAGTAAGAGGTGAAGAGACTATGATGAATCTTGCTGCTGCGTTACAAAGAAATGCTGCGAGTAAACCAGATAAAACGGCGTTGATATGTGGCGCTGAAAAGATAAATTATGCGCAATTTGATGCGATCGCTGGCAAGATCGCAGCGTCTTTAATCAATAAAGGCGTAAAGCCAGGTGACCGCGTTGCGATTTCATGCCCAAACATTCCTTTTTTCGCGTTTGTTTATTATGCAATACAAAAAGCCGGCGCGGTTGCAGTCCCATTAAATGTGCTTTTGAAAGCGCGAGAAATTAAGTATCACTTAGAAGATTCAAAAGCGAAGTTTTATTTCTGCTTTGAAGGGACGAAAGAACTGCCAATGGCAAAAGAGGGTGTCAAAGCCTTTGAACAAGTCGATACATGCGAAGGCATAGTCGTACTGACTCAATCTCAAGATGAAAGCTATTGGAATGGTGTAATAACTCTCAATGCGTTTATAGCCGATGTCCAACCGTTGCCGGATTATATACCGCGTAATGCGGATGATACTTGTGTGATTTTGTATACATCAGGGACGACAGGCTTACCAAAAGGCGCTGAGCTGACTCAGCAGAACATCATAATGAACGCTCTGGTGGCACAAAACATTATGGGCAGCCAGGCCGATGATATTCACTTAGTAACTTTGCCTTTATTTCATACATTTGGTCAAACCGTCCACTTAAATGCTAGTGTTTTGGGCGGGGCAACATTGGTGTTAGTGCCTAGGTTTGAGCCTAAACATGTTCTTGAGCTGGTGGAAAAACATAGGGTGACGATATTTGCTGGTGTGCCAACGATGTACATCGGTCTGCTTCATGTGCAGCATCAATTTGATACCTCGTCATTGCGTGTTGCAGTAAGCGGTGGTGCGTCATTGCCAACCGAAATCTTTCGAACCTTTGAAGAAACATTTAATGTGCCGATCTTAGAAGGATACGGGTTGTCGGAGACAAGTCCTATTGCATGTTTTAATCATTTGGATCAGGAGCGCATACCAGGCTCGGTAGGTCAACCGGTTCAAGGTGTCGAAGTAAAAGTTATCGATATTGAAGGTAATGCACTACCGATAGGCGAAGAAGGTGAGATTGTTGTGCGTGGTCATAATGTTATGAAGGGATATCTTGACCGCCCAGAAGTTACTGAATCTGCGCTACAAAATGGTTGGTTCCATACTGGTGATGTGGGCCGCTTTGACAGTTCAGGTAATTTATTTATTGTCGATAGAATGAAAGATCTGATCATTCGAGGTGGATTTAATGTTTATCCCAGAGAAATTGAAGAAGTTTTCATGACTCATCCTGCAGTTTCAATGGTAGCGGTGATAGGGATTCCAAATGAAGAGTATGGCGAAGAGATAAAAGCCTACGTTGTACTTAAACCAAAAGAATACATTGACGCCGATTCATTACAAAAGTGGGGTAAAGAGCAATTAGCCTCGTTTAAATATCCTCGTTATGTCGAAATTCGTGAACACCTCCCGATGAGTGCGACAGGAAAGATTTTGAAACGTGAGTTGAAATCTGAATTGAATATAGCTTAGTCAATTCAATGGTTTTTGTGTCACAGCGCCACTTGCCTAAGTGCAAATGGTGTTGTGCTCTTGACCAATTAGATGCATAAGGTTTTTAGCTATCGTTAGACAATACTTACCGTTTGTTGAATGGATCTATTGCTCGAGTTCTTTAAAGTATTCTTCTAAGCGTTTCGGATTGGTAATGGTTACTGAGCCATAGTTTAGCTCTAGCATCCCAATACTTTCTAATCGTTTTAGTATCTTGTGTACGCTCTGACGAGTTAGCCCCATCATGTTAGCGATATGTTCTCTTGTTACCCTGACAACGCATGGTCGAGTATCGATCGCTTGATTAAGTTGGTATTCAGCAAGTAGCAGCAACCTTTTGGCGACTCGTTCTTCAATTCCTCTAATCGCGTCATCTTCGATAACAGAAATAGCAGACCACAAGCGGCGGCTAAGTAAGTCGAGTATAGTGGGGTAACTTTGAGGGTATTTGGCGAGTAATTGGCGAAATTTATCTCCAGGAAGCTCCATTACAGTCACGTCAGAATGCGCGGTCGCACCAAAAATACGAGGCATACCGGGAGAAAAAACATTGTCTCCAAACCAGCCACCAGCTTCGAAAATCATCAATGTGACTTCTTTGCCTTTTGAACTAATTGAGTTCACTCTCACTGCTCCTTGAGCTATGACCATAAGAGAAGATTGAAGCGCACCTTTATTGCAAATCAGTGCTTTTTCGTCGAAGCAGCGAACCTTAGTCATTTGCGCTGCTTCACTAAGCCCTTTATCTGGCAGCCCTGATAGTACAGGACATTTGGCTAGCAGTGTTTTGACTTCTTCCATGTAGAAACCTTACTGCACATTGCTTTATTGAGTTAGTTAAGTTACCCAAGCTTAACACTCTTTGAGTGATCTGCTTGAGATAGATTTGGGAAGTGCGGGCGTTGAACAAAAAATGACGTGGTATAAACGCTATAGTAAGAAAACGCCCACTAAACATAATGTTAAGCGGGCGTTGTTGTGTCATATCAAACTGAAATTATTTTTGAGTGGCAGCTTTCATTGCAGAAACGAATTCACCTAGCTTGTCGAGCATAATTTGTGGCTGCTCAACGTTCGCTTCAATGATCTTCACGACAGCCGAACCGGAGATAGCACCCGCCGCACCAGATTCTAGTGCTTGTTTCACCTGTGCAGGCTCAGAGATGCCAAAACCAAGTAGCGCTGGTGGCGCATCAAATTGGTTCAGTCTATCGAGCATATGACCTACAGGCATGTTTGCTTTGGTTTCTGCGCCAGTAACACCTGCACGAGATAGCAGGTAAGTGTAGCCGCCACCTAGCTCTGATACTTGCTTCAGTGTTTCATCACTTGCCGTTGGTGGTGCGATGAAGATTGGGTGAATACCAAACTTTTCTGCAGCAGCAACAAATTCGGCACTTTCATTAGTTGGTACATCTGCAATCAAAACAGAATCGATGCCTGCTTTTGCACAACGCTCATAGAAGTTCTCGATACCACGAGAGTAAACAAGGTTCGCGTACATCAGAAGACCAATAGGCAACTCTGGGTATTTAGCTCGGATCTTACCGATTTGCTCGAAGCAGATATCTGGTGTTGCACCTGAATCTAACGCGCGAATGTTAGCGCCTTGGATGGTTGGGCCATCGGCTAGTGGATCTGAGAATGGAATACCAAGTTCAAGGGCATCTGCGCCAGACTCAACCAGTGTTTCCATGATTTTGTAAGATTGCTCTGCGTTTGGATCGCAAACCGTTACGAACGGTACAAATGCGCCTTGGCTCTTTTCGTTTAGGCGCGCAAACATCTTCTCATAACGGCTCATTAGATTGCTCCTTTTTCTTCTAGGATGGCATGTACAGTGAAGATATCTTTATCACCACGACCTGATAGGTTAACAACCAACAATTGCTCTTTTTCTGGATTCTCACGTGCCATACGTAGTGCGTGTGCCACGGCGTGAGAAGATTCAAGAGCAGGGATGATGCCTTCATGGCGTGCAATCTCTTGGAATGCTTCTAGCGCTTCATCGTCTGTCACGTTGTCGTATTCAGCACGGCCAATTGCGTTTAGGTGTGCGTGTTGTGGGCCAACTGAAGGGAAATCAAGGCCAGCAGATACCGAGTAAGACTCTTCTACTTGACCGTTTGGATCTTGCATCAATGGCGCTTTCATACCGAAGAAGATGCCTGTTTTACCATGCTTAAGTGGTGCACCGTGCTGGTCAGTATCGATACCTTTACCTGCTGGTTCAACACCAATTAGGCGAACACTTTCTTCTTCGATGAAGTCAGCAAACATGCCGATAGCGTTTGAACCACCGCCCACACATGCGATAACCGCATCAGGAAGACGACCTTCACGTGCCAAAATCTGATTCTTCGTTTCTTCACCAATCATGCGTTGGAAGTCACGCACGATGGTTGGGAATGGGTGAGGACCTGCCGCTGTACCTAGTAGGTAGTGCGCGTCTTCATAAGTTGCAGACCAGTCGCGTAGCGCTTCGTTACATGCATCTTTAAGTGTCGCTGAACCCGAGTGGACTGGAATAACTTCTGCGCCCATTAGCTTCATACGGAATACGTTCGGGCTTTGACGCTCAACGTCTTTTGCACCCATGTAAACGCGACACTTAAGGCCAAGTAGTGCACACGCTAGTGCGGTTGCAACACCGTGTTGGCCTGCGCCTGTTTCTGCGATGATTTCGTTTTTACCCATGCGTTTCGCAAGCAGAGCTTGACCTAACACTTGGTTGGTCTTGTGCGCGCCACCGTGAAGTAGGTCTTCACGTTTTAGGTACAGTTTGGTTTTCGTACCTTTGGTTAGGTTACGAGTTAGAGTCAAAGCCGTTGGACGGCCCGCATACTCTTGAAGAAGCGTCATGAATTCGCTGCGGAATTCTGGATCTTCTTGCGCGTCGATAAACGCTTGCTCTAGTTGCTCCAGTGCTGGAACTAGAATTTGCGGAACGTACTGACCGCCGTATTCGCCAAAGTAGGCATTCAGTTTTGCCATCGTTATATTCCTTCTCGTATTTTTCGCTACGAATAGCTTTAAATTTTTTAGCTGATATCCAGCTTTAGTAGTTGCGAATAGCAGTGAATGCCGCGAGCAACTTCTGTGAATCTTTTTTGCCTGGTGCGCTTTCTACACCAGAGTTTAAATCTAATCCCAAGCAACCTAGTGTCGCTGCTTGTTGAGCATTTTCTGGCGACAGTCCGCCCGCTAGCATAATTTGACTTGGGTCGCCGATCAGTGACCAGTCGAACACTTGACCAGTTCCACCAGTTTGAGTGCCAACTTGCGCATCTAATAAATGGCGATCAATGTTGTCTGCTAGCAGTTCTGGCTTGGCATCAGTCACGCCGTAAGCTTTCCAAATTTCTACCGCTGCTGGTAGTTCGGCTTTGAGTTGGTTTACGTAAGCTTGGTCTTCTTGACCGTGCAGTTGCACCGCTTTTAAACCCAAAGAGGTCACGACAGAAGCAACAAAATCGATATCGTGATTTTGGAAAACGCCTACATAATTCAGAGGAGCACCGCTCATGGTTAAGCGAGCACCTTCAAGGTCAACCGCACGCTTCGACTTCTCGACAAAAATCAGGCCACCAAATACCGCACCAGCTTGATACGCTTTCGCTGCGTCATCTGGATGAGTAAGACCACAGACTTTGTTTTCACCCAGCGTCACTTTACGTACTGCAAGTTCAAGGTTGTCTTCCGCCATCAGCGAACTACCAATCAAGAAGCCGTCTGCGAATTCTGCTAAATCACGAACTTGTTGATGGGTATAAATGCCAGATTCTGAGATTACTGTTGCGTTAGGAGCCAGTTCGCGAATTGTCGGTGCCAGTTCTTTTGTACGATTCAAATCAGTACTTAGGTCGCGAAGGTTACGGTTATTGATGCCGATAACGTGTGCGCCTAGCTTAACTGCACGATGAAGCTCTTCTTCGTTGCTGACTTCGGTCAGGATACCCATGTTCAGGCTGTGTGCTGCTTCTTCTAAGGCTTTATACTCTTCGTCATTCAGGACAGAAAGCATCAGTAGCACAGCATCAGCACTGTAATGACGTGCTAGGTAAACTTGGTAGGTATCTACCATGAAGTCTTTGCACAGAACGGGTTGTTTGACTTGACCGCGCACTTGAGGAAGAAAGTCAAAGTTACCTTGGAAGTATTTTTCGTCTGTTAATACTGAAATTGCATCAGCATGGTTGTTATAAACCGATGCAATGTAATCCAAGTCGAAGTGATCACGAATCAAACCTTTAGAAGGAGATGCCTTCTTACATTCGGTGATGAACGCCGTCTTTTCACCACTCAGAGCGTCGTAGAAGCTGCGGTCCGATGGCAGCAAATCAGACTGAAATGTGCTTAGCGGTTGAGACACCTTACGGTCTGCTACCCATTGATATTTATCGCGGACAATTTTCGCCAGTACTTCTGCCATTTCTGCTTCTTTTTTAGAAACGTGCTCAGACAGGTTGTCAGCTTGCTGAGTGTTGAAGTCAGTCATCTTCTTCAATTCCTTAAGCGTGTGCGGCAAGTTGTTGTACCAATTGGTACGCCTTGCCTGAATTCATTGCCTCAATCGCTTGTTGCGTGTTGGCTTTTAAATCTTCGTGGCCGAATAGACGCATTAGCAGAGCAACGTTCACCGCCACTGCACCCAATTGTGCGTCTGTACCTTTACCCGTCAGAATATTGGTAATGATCGCCTTGTTTTCTTCAGGATCGCCACCTTTGATCACTTCTAGTGGGTGCGCTTCTAGACCGAAGTCTGCAGGCGTTAGTTTATATTCTGTGATCTTACCGTCTTTGATTTCAGCAATGGTTGTTTCGCCGTGAATCGCCACTTCATCCAAACCACTACCGTGTACTACAGCGGCGCGCTTCATACCCATTTGTAGCATGGTTTCTGCGATAGGACGAACCAGTTCTTCACTGTAAACGCCCATCAATTCGATGTTAGGACGAGCAGGGTTAATCAGTGGGCCAAGAATGTTAAAGATGGTGCGCGTTTTCATGGTTTGACGCACTGGCATCGCATGGCGCACACCACCGTGGTACTGAGGTGCAAATAGGAAAGCAACACCGATATTGTCGACCGCTTTGCGCGTATCGTCTGCGCTCATAGCTAGGTTGATACCAAATGAATCAAGAAGGTCAGAAGAACCCGATTTGCTTGAAACGCTGCGGTTACCGTGTTTCGCTACTTTTAGACCACATGCTGCAGCAACAAACGCCGCAGTGGTTGAAATGTTGATGGTGTTGTGACCGTCGCCGCCAGTACCTACGATATCCGCGAAATCATAATCTGGACGAGGGAATGGGTTTGCATTTGCCAGCAGCGCTTTTGCCGCGCCTGCTATTTCATCTGGTGTTTCGCCTTTGATTTTTAGTGCAGTCAGCGCTGATGCCATCAAAATTGGGTCTAGCTCACCACGGATAATGATGTCGAATAGCTGTTGGCTCTCTTCTTGAGTAAGCGATTCTTGCTCGTACAGTTTGGTAATAATAGGGTTGATGATTGCTTCCATATTTCCTCTCCTAAATTTCTTATGTGCCAGTGCTTTTTAAGCAGTGAGTGGGTTAGCTGAAGTTTGTTCTTCAAGTGCCCATTCAATGGCATTGGCCAACAGTGTTGCTCCGTAGGTCGTCATAATAGATTCCGGGTGGAACTGGAACCCGCAAACTTTATCTTCTTCATGTACAACAGACATTACCAAGTCATCCACTTCTGCTGTGATGGTTAGGCTCTCAGGAACCTTGGTCGCAACCAGCGAGTGGTAACGTGCAATCGCAAGTGGTGATGGTAGGTTTTGGTAAATCGCATGGTTTTGGTGCTCCATCATAGAGACCTTACCGTGAATGATTTCGCCTGCGCCAGCAACGGTGCCGCCGTATGCTTCAACAATCGCTTGGTGACCAAGACAAATCCCGATCATCGGCACTTTGCCTTTCATGCGTTGGATAAGCTCTGGCATTGAGCCTGCCTCTGACGGTGCGCCTGGGCCTGGCGATAGCAGAACCACTGGGTTTTCAAGCTCGTTTACCGCTTGTTCAATGGTTTCTGCTGGGATGTTGTTTCGGTAAATCTTGACTGAGTGACCTAGCGAGCGGAATTGATCCACAAGGTTGTAGGTGAACGAGTCAAAGTTGTCGATAAAAATGATATTAGCCATCTCTGAACCCTATTCCTTATTGTGATTTATGCGCTGCTTGGATAGCAGAGATTACCGCTTGTGCTTTGCCGCGCGTTTCGTCTGCTTCTGCTTGTGGATCAGAATCGAACACCACGCCAGCACCAGCTTGAACTTGAGCAATGCCGTTCTCAACGTACGCTGAGCGGATCACGATACAGGTGTCGAGTGTGCCTTCACCAGTGAGGTAGCCAACAGCGCCGCCGTAGCTACCGCGTCGTGCGCCTTCTACATCGCGAATCAACTGCATGGCACGAATCTTAGGTGCGCCGGTGAGCGTACCCATGTTCATACATGCTTGGTATGCGTGCAGGGCGTCTAGGTCTTCACGCAGTTGACCAACCACACGAGACACCAAGTGCATTACGTGGCTGTAGCGGTCGACTTTTAGAAGGTCTGCTACGTGGCGAGTACCAGCTTGAGCAATACGAGCGACGTCGTTACGTGCCAAGTCAACCAACATCATGTGTTCTGCGTTTTCTTTCATGTCGGTGCGCAGTTCAAGTTCGATGCGGCTGTCTAGGTCGAAATCGATCTCTCCATTCGGGCGTTTACCACGGCGACGTGTGCCTGCAATTGGGTAGATTTCAATTTGGTTGGTATCGGTTTCATACTTAAGCGCGCTTTCTGGTGATGCGCCAAACAGAGTGAACAGCTCATCTTGCATGTAGAACATGTAAGGGCTTGGGTTACTTTGTTTCAGTTCTTTGTAAGCCGCTAGTGGAGAAGGACAAGGTAGAGTGAATCTACGAGACGGTACAACTTGGAATACATCGCCTTTCACTACGAACTCTTTTAAGTCGCGAACGGTTTGGCAGAAGTCTGCATCAGACACGCTAGGTTCTACCGTTACATCTGTTATTTGCTCTGCACTCGGCAACAGTTTTGGCGCTGCACACTGGGCGCTAATTTCTGCAATACGAGTCTCTAACGCTGTTTTCTCTGAACCATCAACAAACAACGTCGCTTGAAGCTGGCAAGATTCCGTTTGATGGTCGACAACAAGTAGTGTTTCCGCGACGTAGAAAACGTAATCTGGACACTGATTTGTTGCTTCGGCATTACCAAGCGGCTCAAAGTTTGCGACTAAGTCGTAGGCAAACAGACCACCAAGGAAAATTGCGTGTTTGTCTTGCTGTGAAATATCAAAACTATGCTGAACCAAACGCAGCGCATCGAAAGAAGAGGCTTCACGTAGGCGAGAGTCTTCATCTAACGTGTCGCATGGCTGGTTAAACTGCAAAGTTAGCGTTTCGCCATCGAACTTGCTCTCAACGTCACCACGGATGTTCTGGTTTAGGTGAGACAGTAGGTTTTTACCGTTATTGGTCAAGGCGTGCATGCTAACGGTATGGCCGAAGCAAACAATGCGAACCGCTGAATCTACGATCAGCAGGGATTTTAAATTTTGCTTTGAATCGATCTCAGCAGATTCCAGCAATAGGCTGTCAGTTTTGTTCTCACATAGTGTGTGGAACAAGCGAGTCGGGTCTTGAGTATAAGGGACGGAAGCCGTTAGCACTTCAAGCTGTCCAAGTTTCTTAATTTCAATGGCCTTGTTCACAAGACCTCCTTGTAGCTGTTTAAATCTTCCTGCCGTACATAGTCGCATAAAGCAAACGTTCTCCCAATCTAGAGTTGGCTATATTCGATTAATGTTTAGGCAGTTGAATGTGAAATGAGCAACAAAACAAAAAAGCCCGCTTAAGTAGCGGGCTTTACAACGTTTGGTTCTATAAACTAGAAGTATACGTTTGCCCACCAAGAACTAGTCCAAGTGCGCCACCAAGCAAGATCTGATGAGTTTGCCTTATTAAGACAAACCGCAACTTTCGCTTTTTGGTTTTGGTTAAATTCTTGTAACATGGTGAACCTTAAATTACATACTTTGTATTTGTGTACTAGTTAACTAGTGCGAGAGTAAAAAGTCAACCCCAAAACGGCATTAAAACGATAAAAATATGAGAATTGATTTACATAGTCACACCACTGCATCGGACGGTCGGTTAGAACCTAAAGATTTAGTGGAAAGGGCGCTGAGTTTTGATATCGAGGTTTTGGCGATCACTGATCACGATACGGTTGACGGTTTGGCGTTAGCTAAGCAATACGTTCAAGATAATAATTTGCCGATAAAAATCATCAATGGCATTGAGATATCGACCGTCTGGCAAAACAAAGACATTCATATTGTCGGCCTGAATATCGATCCGGAAAATGAACAATTATCTGCCCTTATAGAACAGCAGAAGCAGCATCGCATAACACGATCTGAGTTAATTGCAGAGCGACTACAAAAAGCAACTCGAGTAGGTGTGCTTGAAGAGGTAAGGAAAATCGCCGGTGATGCCCCAGTGACAAGAGCGCATTTCGCGAAATGGTTGGTAGATAATGGTTACGCAAAAACCATGCAAATGGTGTTTAAAAAATACCTAACGCGTAATAACCCAGGTTATGTACCACCGAATTGGTGTTCGATGAAGGATGCGGTTGATGCTATCCATGCGGCTGGTGGAATGGCGGTATTAGCGCATCCTGGTAGATATAAGTTGACAGCGAAGTGGATTAAGCGTCTTCTAGCAGCGTTTGTCGAAGCGGGTGGTGATGCGATGGAAGTTGCACAGCCACAGCAAGCGCAACAAGAAAGGCGCAACTTGGCTGATTATGCTATACAATACAAACTATTAGCCTCTCAAGGCAGTGATTTTCACTACCCATCACCGTGGATGGAGCTAGGAAGGAACCTATGGTTGCCTGCTGGCGTCGAACCAGTTTGGAAAGATTGGGGAATAGATCCTTCGTTGAATAACACTCAGTAATACGAAGTCGAGAACCCATAAAAATATAGAGCCGAGAGGCTCGATAATGAGGAATTACAATGAGCCAGTTTTTTTACGTTCACCCAGAAAACCCACAGGCTCGCTTGATTAATCAAGCAGTAGCAATCATTCGTAACGGCGGCGTTGTGGTTTACCCTACTGATTCAGGGTACGCACTTGGCTGTCAGTTGGAGAACAAACAGGCGCTGGAACGAATCTGTCAGATTCGTCGTCTGGATGATAAGCATAACTTTACTTTACTGTGTCGTGATTTGTCGGAGCTTTCTCTCTATGCGCGAGTGGATAACTCTGCATTCCGACTGCTGAAAAATAACACACCAGGTCCTTACACCTTCATCTTCAAAGGCACAAAAGAGGTGCCGCGTCGTTTGATGAATGCAAAACGTAAGACCATCGGTATCCGTGTTCCAGACAATCAAATTGCCTTGGACTTGTTGGAAGCATTAGGTGAGCCGATGATGTCTACGTCGTTGATTCTACCTGGCAGTGACGTAACAGAATCTGATCCAGAGGATATTCGAGATAAACTAGAACATGCGGTTGATGTGATTCTTAATGGCGGTTACCTAGGTGAACAACCTACGACAGTAATTGACTTTAGCGAAGGTGAACCTGTTGTGGTTCGTTTGGGATCAGGTGACCCTGCACCATTCGAATAGTAGGCGCACATCATCGTCAAACAAAATAGGAGGCATCGCGCCTCCTATTTTAGTTGTCATATCGAATATCTCATTGAACTTAACTGATTGAGGTTAAGCGAAATCGAAAATGTCGATACCATTTTGTTCTGCATAGTTGATGTATGCAGAGCTCACACCGTTTAGTGTCACTTCAACATTGTATTCATCACTTGAGAATACTGCCCAGCCACACTCATTGTACGATAAAGTCAGATCATCCGCTGAATCCAAGAACGTATCTCGAATGCCATCGTTATCAGTGTCTCGGCCCATATCAAAGACAAGTTTGTCATGGAAAATATTAAAATCGACAATGTCGGCTTTGACATCAATATCGTTGGAAGATACTGGCTGATCAGGTACACCAATAGCCAGGCGGTTTGTAAGCACGAAGGTGTCGTCTCCACAGCCACCGCTCAGTACTGATTCACCATCACCAACAACGAGCGTGTCGTTACCCCAGCCACCACTCAAGTAGTTGTTGCCTGAATAATCAAAAATTGTGTCGTCGCCACAGCCACCAAAGAGTTTGTCGTTTCCTAATCCGCCGGATAGGAAATCGTTTCCAAAGCCGCCAGAAACAAAGTCGTTACCTCGGCCACCAAGCAAGGTATCATCTCCCCAGCCACCGAAGACAATATCATTACCTCCGTATCCTACAAACTTATCATCACCACAGAAGCCGAAGAAAATATCGGTTGTTTCAGAGCCTTTTGTGCCTGTCATATCGTCATCTTGAGATGTCCCAAAAATCCAATTTAGGTCGAGATTTAGCATAGACATTGTTCTATTCCTTTTTGTCTGATTTATGCCAATCGCCGAGAGTGCAGAGCGAACCTAGTGAGTCAGAGTACACGATAGCATTAGTGTTATTTTTGATGTGAACTAATGACTTAAAGACAATTTTTGTCTTGTTACCCACGACCTTGTTTTGCTATGAGTGCTCATTGTCTGCGGTGATTGGTATTACTTAGCAGCAAACAGGGACGGCTTATTCTTCGTTGCTTTCTAGCAATACGAACAGTAAACACACCCCAAGTGGTTATTGTTGTAACCCTGACAATTTTATCAGGTACCGCGTGGTTAAAGTGGTTCAGGAAGACCGATATTAGTGGGATTCTCGTTGAGCAATGCCTGCATTAAGTAGTAAAAAAGTTGCAGAATAGGACAAATATTTCAGTCATTTTTGAAGTGAATTTTGGTGTGGAGAATGGCGCCGATTTAGCTTACATTAACTAAGAAAGTTACGTATAATGTCCGACCGAAAAATCCCACTGAAATGGGTAAATAGCAAAATGCAGACCAATCCTGGTCTAGACGTCTGTGAAGACGACACATAGGTAGATAAATGAGCGAAAAGTTACAAAAAGTATTAGCACGTGCTGGTCACGGTTCTCGTCGTGAGATTGAATCGTTAATTAAATCTGGTCGCGTTAGCGTGAACGGTGTAGTCGCTAAGCTTGGTGAAAGACTTGAAGACGAGAGCAGCGTAGTTCGTATCGATGGTCACATTGTCTCTGCAAAGATTCAAGAAGAAGTGATTTGTCGTGTACTTGCGTACTACAAACCTGAGGGTGAACTGTGTACTCGTCACGATCCAGAAGGTCGTCGTACTGTTTTTGATCGTCTGCCAAAAATTCGTGGCTCTCGTTGGATTTCAGTTGGTCGTCTGGATGCGAACACTTCTGGTCTTCTACTTTTCACAACGGATGGTGAACTGGCGAACCGCTTAATGCACCCAAGCCGCCAAGTTGAACGTGAATACCTAGTACGTGTGTTCGGTGAAGTAACTGAACAGAAAGTTCGTAATCTAGTAAAAGGTGTTGAACTGGAAGACGGTTTAGCTCGCTTTGAAGATGTTGTTTACGCGGGTGGTGAAGGCATGAACCACACGTTTTACGTTGTTATCAACGAAGGTCGTAACCGCGAAGTTCGTCGACTATGGGAATCGCAAGAGTGTACCGTTAGCCGTCTGAAACGTGTTCGTTACGGCGACATCTTCTTAGACAAGAAACTGCCTCGTGGCGGTTGGATGGAGCTTGACCTGAAAGAAGTAAACTACTTGCGTGAGCTTGTAGAGCTTCGTCCAGAGAAAGAAACCATGCTTGATCTGAACAAAGACAATACGTCACGCAAACGAGAGCGTGCACGCAGCCAAAAAATTCGTCGCGCAGTTAAGCGCCATGAAGAGCGTGTTAACACGCCAAAAGGTCGCAGCAACAACCCTTCTCGTCGTAAGCCGAAGAAGACTGCTGGTGACCAAGGCGCACGCAACAAGCATCGTTAATCGATAGCAAAACATCAGAAAGGCTTGCCAATTCGGCAAGCCTTTTTCTTATCTGTTACATAACAAAAGGATCTAAAGCCTATATAGAGCAGGGTGCTTTGTATAAACATATATCTCAGCTAGACGAAAACAACAGATAAAAAAATACCAGCACTAGGCTGGTATCTTTGTTCATGATGAAGAAACGTTAATCGCGTTTCCAAAGCATATGGCAGAACTTATGTTCAGGGTCTCGGCTGATTAGCATACGAGCAAATACGTCATCAAGAACGTCATTTTCCTCATTTACTAGGCCGATACGAACCTCTGCATATACTTCTTTGTCGATCTCGAAGCCAACATGTTCAACCCAGTCATCACCGGTTTCAACAAGTTCTGCGGCACCACGATCTTCAAATTGCGCAGTAAACAGAATCACGTCAGCTGGCTCTAGGTTATCTGGAGCCATCTCAAGGAAAATGTCGTACGCTGCGTCGATGACGTCGTCGTAAGAAATCAAATCAGACATGCTTATGCTCGGCTCATATATTTACGTTCAGCTGTGTTAATGATAACACGGTCACCAGTTGCAATGTACTCAGGAACCTGGATGACAAGACCTGAAGCGAAGCGTGCTGGTTTAGTACGAGCAGATGCAGAAGCACCTTTGATTGAAGGGTCAGTTTCTTCAATCACTAGCTCAACAGAAGATGGTAGTTCAATACCCACTGCAGCACCGTTAACAAGGATAATGTGGATACCTTGTGTATCTTCGTTGATGAACAGCATATCGTCTTCAACTTCATTGTGCTTGAATGTGTATTGTGAGTAGTCTTCGTTATCCATGAAGATGTGCTCATCGCCGTCAGCGTATGAGTACACAACTGCACGTTTGTTCATTTCTACCGTTTCAACAACGTCATCAGACTTGTAACGCTCATCTACACGTGCGCCCGTGTTTAGATCTGTACAACGCATTTTGTAGATTTTAGCGCCGCCACGACCGCCAGGAGTCGTTACTTCGATGTCTTTAACTAGAAGAGTTTTACCATTAGACTCGATTGCGAAGCCTTTTTTGATTTCACTTGCCTTTGGCATTGTATATTCCTATTCATACTTATTAAGCAAAACTCGGTGATTATAGCGCTAAGTTAGCCGCCTAGCATTAAAATTCATTGCAGAAATTTGTTGTTACTCCCATGACTAAACACCTGAATGGACTTGATTCGGTGAGTCGGCTAAGAGAACATATAGCCCAACTTCTTGAACCATCTGAGAACACGTTTTAAGTCATGTCTCTGCCTGTTATCGATCCTAAACAACCATTTCAACCAGAGTTTGCGCCTTTAATTAGGGAAGTCACCGCTTGTCTCAAAGGTGGATTGGGGCAAAACTTACACAGCGTTTATGTATACGGTAGTGTTGCTCGTAAAACAGCGATCGTTGGGAAGTCGAACTTAGACCTGGTTGTCGTTACTCAATCATCCTTTGAGCACAATCGCGCGACTTTGCTCAACACAATTAAGTGGCGTGCGCAGCAGAGTTACTCTCAAGTTAATGGTGTATCGGTCCGTACAGCCTTAGTGAGCGAAGTGGCTAATTTAGATAGTATTTTTACTTGGGGCTTTATGCTTAAGCATTGCTGTGTCTGTGTTTATGGTGATGATCTAGCAGACTGCTTCGGTGATTACGTCCCAAGTTGGGAAATTGCTAAGCACTGGAATATGGATGTGGAAGATTGGATTACGGTGTATCGCAAAAAAATCGTACAAGCGAAGACGATAGAAGAGCAGGTGGCCGCCCAGCGCGTGATTGCTAAAAAGTTACTAAGAGCGTCATACTCTTTGGTGATGTATCGAGATAAACGTTGGTTTGATGACCCCGTAGAGTGTGGCAAGGTATTCTTAACTTATCATCCTGAAAAGCAGCTTGAGATCGAGCGGCTAGAAATTTTACTTTCTGGCCGGGGGATTCCCAAGCGTTCTGTTATCGGGCTAATTGATGCGTTTGGTGATTGGTTAGTCAAACAGTACCAGAAAACAGAGTTTCGTATCGGCTAAAACAACCCCATTTGTGGCGCTGAAAGCCTGTCAAAGTCCGTCCCAATGAAAGGGAGAATCGCATCTGCAACGGGTTTGAGTTGTTTATCAATGTAATGTTGATAATCAATCGGGCTATTGAGGTACTCATAAGGTTCAGGGCCGTTCACGGTAATAATGTATTCAATTCGTCCTTTGTTTTGATACTGTAATGGGCGGCCAAGCTTGGCATTTATCTCATCCGCTAAACGAGCTGCACGCACTTGTGGCGGGACGTTTTTCTGATACTCATGCAGTTTTCTGCGCAGTCGCTTTTGATACACCAACTGTTCATCAAATTCACCGTTGTTAGTATTCTCAACCATCTCTCGGACATAGTCGCTTGGATCTTCACCATGGAAAATCATGCTATAGAGTGTATTTTGAAATTTCTGTGCTAACGAGGTCCAGTCAGTACGGGCACTTTCTAACCCTTTAAATACAATCCGTTCTTGCTCTCCTTCACCGATTAAACCCGCATAGCGCTTTTTCGAGCCAGTTTCTGCGCCACGAATCGTTGGCATAAGGAATCTGCGATAATGGGTTTCATACTCGATTTCCAACATAGATGTTAGGTTGTACTCAGAACGCAGGTGTTCTTGCCACCAAGAGTTGATGTAATCAACTAATTGATTTCCAACAGCGTCAGCTTCTACTTGACTGTATGGTCGATTCAACGACACGAATGTGGAATCCGTATCGCCGTAAATCACTTGATATCCTTGCTCCTCAATCAGCACCTTAGTTTGCTTCATGATTTCATGTCCGCGCATGGTAATACTAGAAGCTAACCGAGTATCAAAGAAACGACATCCCGATGAGCCCAGTACGCCATAAAAGGAGTTCATGATGATTTTGATTGCCTGAGAAAAAGCTTTTTCATTGTTCTTCTTTGCAACATCACGTGCTGCCCAAAGCTTTTCAATCATTTCTGGTAAAAAGTGTTTCGTACGATGGAACTGCCCACCGCGAAAGCCAGGTACAGCCTGATTTTCTTCTTTTCCAATATCGAGCAATAACCCCTCAACTAACCCCATAGGATCAATCAAGAACGAGCGAATAATCGATGGATATAGACTCTTAAAATCCAATACTAAAACAGAATCATATAGGTTAGGGATGGAGTCCATCACGTAACCGCCGGGGCTCGCAATCCAATTTTCAGGGTGTAGGTTTGGGGCAACGTAGCCTGCTCGGTGTATCTGAGGCATGTATAGGTTTGTGAATGCTGCAACCGAACCGCCGACACGATCCAGTTCGACACCAGTGAGACGAGAGCGCTCTATTGCAAAGTCAAGCAGGTGAGTGTGATTGAAAATCTTGTTCACCAACACGCAGTCTTGTAAGTTATATTTAGCCAGCGATGGTTTGTCGGAGCGGTACATACGATTGATTTCATCCATACGGTCATGAACGTTGTGGATTTCTTTCCCTTCCCCCAAGAGTTCTTGAGATACAGACTCTAATGACCAAGACCGAAAGTGATAAGTCGCCGTTTTTAACGTATCGATACCGTCCATTACAACTCGCCCGGGAATGGAAATAAACCCTTGTTGGCTTTGAGATGAACTTCTGAAAAAGCTGGCTTGGTCTGCTCTGCCAAGCATTAGCTTCATGTTGTGCCATTCTGCTCGTTTGTGTAGCAGGCGAAAGTCAAAATCAATGACGTTCCAACCGACAATGACATCGGGGTCGAATTGTTTAAACCAATCGATGAGTGCTTCTAGAAGCGCCTTTTCATCCTGGACCCATTGTATCGGTGTATCCGAAGGTTCTGGTTCTCCGATCATGATAACGCGGGAATCCATGACGCTGTCTAATCCGATGGAGTAAAGAATGCCTTTCTCAGAGCATTCTAGATCTAACGAGACAACGTTTAACTTCGGCTCATATTGCCCCGTACGGCATTTTGCGTTCTGGACGCGTTGGTAGCCATTGGTGCGAGTCACATTGCCTGTAAACTCGATACTGCCTTTGATAAAACGCTCCATTAGGTAGCGATCGGCGAGGCGAATATCACTTTCATACGTAGTGATATCTTTTTGAGCGAATGTGTCTTTGAGTGCGAGAGCGTCTCTGGTTACATTGGTATAGCAGGCAGCAAGAGGCGTATGTTCAAACGTTTTGAGATCCAAAAGGCGGATGTCGACGAATATGTTTTTTTCTCGTGCGAGTGTCTTTGCTTGTTCTGAGTGTTTCTGAGCGATGAAAAATACTGGCTTCTCACCATTAATAAGTAACTGAGTAGGACCTGCTTCTGTCGAAAGCCACAGCTCGATTTGAGTTTGACCTTTGATGTCTCGTGCCTGTCGAGTTAGCAGGAAGCCTTGTTGAATATTCAAATGTGAGAAACCTTAGAAAACTTGAAGAACGTTAGTTTAACACTAAGAACTGTAAAAATAACCAGTAAAGAAAGCGTCTCAAATTTTTGCTGGAATTAGTGATTACAAGTTAGTCTTTGGTGCAAGAGGGACAGTGTCATTTTAAGTTATAGCGTGTTTCTCTGGGCAATATGAAACCTAGTTACTTGATTTATTGTACTTAATGTTGTTAATTGTCTTTTCTTAGATTTCGGTTCTGCTCATCACGCTCTAAAATAATAGAGTGGTTTATGAATAAGTTCTTGCTAAAGTTTGCGTTTCAGCACATATTCATAGAAAGCAATTTTTTGTCGATTACGTTAGTATATAGGCAGTCATACTGATATCCACATTTAACAAATAATGGTTATGTGGGTGCAGAACCAATACAAAGTGTGGAGATACAAGTTTGATAAATGTTTTCCTTGTAGATGATCACGAGCTGGTTCGCACAGGGATACGACGTATTATTGAAGACGTCCGTGGAATGAACGTAGCAGGAGAAGCTGACAGCGGTGAAGATGCAGTAAAATGGTGTCGCAGTAATCATGCTGACGTCGTTTTAATGGACATGAACATGCCAGGAATTGGTGGCTTGGAAGCCACTAAAAAAATTCTTCGCGTGAATCCTGATGTGAAAATCATCGTACTTACCGTTCATACAGAAAACCCGTTTCCAACCAAGGTGATGCAGGCAGGTGCGTCTGGTTATTTAACCAAAGGTGCTGGCCCTGACGAAATGGTGAATGCGATTCGTGTAGTTAATAGTGGTCAGCGTTACATCTCACCAGAGATTGCGCAGCAGATGGCATTGAGTCAATTTTCTCCAGCCTCTGAGAACCCTTTTAAAGACTTATCCGAACGTGAATTGCAGATCATGCTTATGATCACCAAAGGCCAAAAGGTAACGGATATTTCTGAGCAACTTAATTTAAGTCCAAAGACAGTCAACAGCTATCGCTACCGACTCTTTAGTAAATTGGACATTAATGGTGACGTTGAGTTAACTCACTTAGCGATTCGCCACGGAATGCTGGACACCGAGACCCTTTAGCGTGAATCCTCCTTTCGATTCGGCTTCCTTTCTCAAGACAGTAACTCATCAGCCCGGCGTTTACAGAATGTACAACGCCGAAGCTGTTGTAATCTACGTAGGTAAAGCCAAAGACCTTAAAAAGCGCCTTTCAAGCTACTTTCGAAAAAAAGTAGACAGTGAGAAAACTCGCGCGCTTGTCAGTAATATCGCCAAAATAGACGTCACGGTGACTCACACTGAGACAGAAGCGTTGATCTTAGAGCATAACTACATCAAGCAGTATTTGCCGAAATACAATGTGTTGCTGCGAGATGATAAGTCTTACCCTTATATCTTTATTAGCGGTCATAAGCACCCACGGCTTTCTATCCACCGTGGCGCCAAGAAGCGCAAAGGTGAATATTTTGGCCCCTACCCAGATTCTGGTGCAGTAAGAGAAACATTGCATTTGCTGCAAAAGATATTTCCTGTGCGCCAGTGTGAAGACACTGTCTATTCCAACCGAACGCGCCCATGTTTGATGTACCAAATTGGTCGCTGTGCAGGACCATGCGTTAATACCATCATTTCTGATGAAGAATATGCAGAGTTGGTTGGCTTTGTGCGCATGTTTTTGCAAGGCAAAGATCAGCAAGTACTCAAACAGTTGATTGAGAAAATGGAAGTTGCCAGTCAGCAATTGCGCTTTGAAGATGCCGCTAAATTTCGCGATCAAATCCAAGCGATTAGGCGTGTTCAAGAGCAGCAGTACGTCTCAGAAGACAGCATGGATGATATGGATGTACTCGGGTTTGCTCAGGAGAATGGTATCGCGTGTATCCATATCCTGATGATACGCCAAGGCAAAGTGCTTGGTAGCCGTAGCCATTTTCCGAAAATCCCACAAAATACAAGCCAGCAGGAAGTGTTCGATAGTTTTCTGACTCAATACTATTTGAGCCATAACGAAGCACGTACAATGCCTTCTCGTATTATTTTGAATCAAGAGTTGGCAGAAGATATTGCGCCAATACAGAAAGCGTTAAGTGAAGTGGCAGGCCGTAAGGTTCATTTTCATACGTCGCCAACTGGCTCTCGAGCAAGGTATCTCAAGCTTTCGAACACGAATGCACTAACGGCGATTACCACCAAAATCAATCACAAAATGACGATTAATCAACGTTTTCATGCGCTTCGCGAAACATTGAATTTGGAGTCTATAGCTCGAATGGAATGTTTTGATATCTCTCATACGATGGGGGAAAGCACGATTGCGTCATGTGTTGTGTTCAACAACGAAGGCCCCGTAAAGCAAGAGTATCGTCGCTACAACATTACTGGGATTACCGGTGGTGATGATTACGCAGCAATGGGACAAGCGTTGGAGCGCCGTTATTCGAAGCAATTGGACGTAGAGAAAATTCCCGACATCATCTTTATCGATGGCGGTAAAGGTCAGTTAAATCGTGCGCATGACATCATTTCGCAGTACTGGGGGGATTGGCCAAAGCGTCCTATCATGATAGGTATTGCAAAAGGCGTTACTCGCAAACCAGGTTTAGAAACGCTGATTACAGTCGATGGGGACGAGTTTCATTTACCAAGCGATGCTCCTGCGCTGCATCTTATCCAACATATTCGTGATGAAAGTCATAACCATGCTATAGCGGGGCACCGTGCTAAGCGAGGTAAAACCAGACGTACGAGTGCACTCGAAGGGATTGAGGGAATCGGCCCTAAACGACGTCAGGCGTTACTCAAGTACATGGGTGGGTTACAAGAACTTAAACGTGCAAGTGTCGAAGAAATCGCCAAAGTACCGGGAATAAGTCACTCTTTAGCAGAAATTATTTTCCAAGCATTGAAACAATAAGGAAAATCGCGCAACATTAAGCCGCAATGTGTAAGAGAATAATAAAATGCGTTTGAATATCCCGAACATTCTGTCTCTTCTTAGACTGTTCCTAATCCCTGTTTTTGTGGTTGTCTTTTATCTACCTTATTCATGGGCACCGTTTGCAGCAGCAATGGTGTTTTGGGTAGCGGGTTTTACTGACTGGCTTGACGGCATGTTGGCCCGTAAACTTGGCCAAACTTCTCGTTTTGGCGCGTTTATTGATCCTGTCGCTGATAAAGTGCTAGTGGCAACGGCATTGATTCTAATCACGGAACATTATCATTCAATTTGGGTGACCATTCCTGCGGTAACGATGATTGCGCGAGAAATCATTATCTCAGCATTGCGAGAATGGATGGCTGAAATCGGTAAGCGAGCGAGTGTTGCGGTATCTTGGGTTGGCAAAGTAAAAACTGTTTCGCAAATGTTCGCCTTATGGGTGTTGATATGGCGTTACGATGAATGGATGGTTTGGCTAGGCTTTGCGGCCTTGTATGTGGCAACTTTCTTGACATATTGGTCAATGATTCAATATTTGGCTGCTGCGAAAGACGATCTGTTGAATGAAGAGCACCATTAAATTCTGATGTTAGAAAGCAGGCTTAATAGCCTGCTTTTTTGTATCTAAGACAATCTACAGCATTTTTTGCTTCTCTCGCTTTTCAATGCTTGCTAACGGCCATGCTTACAATTTGTATCTGGGGCTTTTGCTTCGATAGAGTTCCATTTGTGATCTAAGTCTTGTTTTTGTCCTTGGAGAGTCTTAGAGAGGCGAGTCTTCTGATTATTAATACTTCAATGCACGCAACGCACGGCCAGCAGTGTAAGGCGTAGCCAAAGTTTTATGATAAACAAGTGTATTTAAGCGATTTTTAGTATTAAAACTAAGCAATCCATCGTCTTTCGCACAAATTCTAGTCAAACGATTTAAAAAAATAAAAATAGTGTTGACTCGATCGCTCGAATCCGTAGAATGCATCCCGTACCCAAGAGAGCACGGCTCAAAAGGGTGGTGAAAAAGCTTAGCTTTATTCACAAATGAGGCGCCTTGGCAGAGTGGCTATGCAGCGGATTGCAAATCCGTGGACCTCGGTTCGACTCCGGGAGGCGCCTCCATT